>JALOOE010000354.1 GCA_025454565.1 Anaerolineae bacterium | reverse complement strand
CTCGCACTGCTGGCGATCGCCGGCGCCTTGGTGCTCAATCGTACTACCTTCGGCCGCAAGATCTATGCCGTGGGCGGCAACAAGGAAGCGGCGCGCTTGTCCGGCATCAATGTCAATGCCGTCATCATCGCCGCCTATGTGCTCTGTTCGGTGCTGGCCATGGTGTCGGGACTCGTGCTGACCGGCTACATCGGGTTGACCGATATCTGGGTAGCCCGCGGCTACGACCTGGATTCGGTCGCCGCGGTCGTCGTCGGCGGCACGCTGTTGGAAGGGGGGCGAGGCGGAATCGGCGGCACGATTGCCGGTGTGATGATCCTGGCTATCCTCTTCAACCTGGTGAACTTGCTCAACCTCGACGTGGAGACCCAGTTGGTGGTGAAGGGCGTAGTCATCATCCTCGCCGTAGCCTTGTATTCACGCCGGCGCTAGCACGGCGCGACTGTCCAAAAAGGAGGTGAACACCGGACCCAGCGACGAACTCGTTCACGCAGACTGACGCTAATCGACACGTAACTGCTCACTCGTCATTCCTGCGAAAGCAGGAATGACGGGTGAACAGCTACATCAACACAACCATTTCAAGTATTGAGGAGACACGAGAATGATCCGTTCCCGCAAGATCGTCCCTATCGTCGGTATCGCGATGCTGTTGGCCATCGGCCTCAGCGCTTGCGCCCCGCAGGCGACGCCTGCACCCGCCCCAGTTGCCGAGCCGGCGGCCCCGGCTGCCGAGCCGGCGGCCCCGGCCGAACAACCTGCAGCCTCAGCGCCCGCTGACATCAGCGCGGACTGCCCCGAGCTCCCCTACACCAGCATCGGCGACATGGTGGACACGACGCAGTTCAAGAAAGAGCCGCCCTACACCATCGGTTTCAGCAACACGGGACTAGGCGACTCCTGGCTGGTGTTCATGGTGCAGCATCTGAAGTGGCGCGCTTCGTGCTACCCCGACCTGATCAAGGAAGTTCTGGTGACCGATGCTGAGAGCAAGCCAGAGAAGCAGTTATCGGATGTCGAGGACCTGCTGGCCAAGGGCATCGACCTGCTGATCATCAACCCGGCGACCGAAGGGGCCCTCACGCCGGCGGTGGAAAAAGCGACGGAGATGGGTGTGCCAGTCGTCGTCGTGGTACGCGGTGTCGACACCGACGAGTACGTATCCTACATCGAGTCCAAGAGTGTCGAGTTGGGCAAGCAGCAGGCTAAGTGGCTGGCCAATGCCATCGGCAACAAGGGCAAGATCGTCATGATGAGCGGCATTGCCGGCGCGAGCTCGGCGGAGGAGCGCTTGACCGGCGCTCGGGAATACTTCGCCACACTCCCCGAGATCGAGGTTCTGGCGCACGCTTACACCGAATGGTCACCGGTCAAGGGCAAACAGACCATGGAAAACTGGATGCAGGCCTATCCGCAGATCGACGGCATCTGGTGCGACAGCGGCCTGCAGTGCTCCGGCGCAGCCGAAGCGTTCATGGCGGCGGGAAAGCCGGTGCCCCCGCTGATCATGGAGGACTTCAACATGGCGCTGAAGCTGTGGAAGAACAAGGACCTCAATGCGGTAGCCTTCAGCTACCCCACCTGGATGTCCGCCGTGGCGGTCGACATCGCCATGGATACCCTACAGGGCAAGTCGGTGCCGCACAAGATCGACGTGCCGCGCACCGAGATCACCAAGGAAACCCTGGACAACTTTGTGCGCATGGACAAGCCGGATGATTTCTGGGCAGACAACAAGCTGCCGGAAGACTGGCTGCCAGGCGGCGCGCAGTAACTTCCTACCCATGAGAGCTTGGTTGGAGCTGCGGCATGTCGCGGCTCTAACCAAGCCCCCCGTGCCCGGAGGACGAGGATGAACGACACGATACTGGCCATGAACGGGATCACGAAGCGCTTTCCGGGCGTGTTGGCGCTGAACAACGTCACGTTCGAATGCCGCAAAGGCGAAGTTCACGCCCTGGTAGGCGAGAACGGCGCCGGCAAATCAACCCTGATGAAAATCCTGGCCGGTGCGCACCAGCCAGACGCGGGCGAGATCTTGCTGCGCGGTGAGCAAACCCGCCTCGCCGATCCGCAGCACGCGCAGCGATTGGGGATAAGCATCATCTACCAGGAGTTCAACCTCATCCCCGACCTGACCGTCATGCAGAACGTCTTTCTCGGACGGGAGCCGCGCAATCGCCTGGGCGTGATCAACCAGGCCGAGATGCAGCGACGCGCCGCCGATCTGTTTGGCCGTCTGCGCGTCCAAATCGACTTCAACAGCCCGGTGTTTCGCCTGACCGTTGCCCAACAACAGTTAGTCGAGATCGCAAAGGCGCTGTCGCTCAACGCCGACGTGATTGTCATGGACGAGCCCACCGCGCCGCTCACCGATGCTGAGATCGAGCACCTGTTTGAGATCATCTACGACCTGCGCAGACAAGGCGTGACGGTGATCTACATTTCGCATCGCCTGGACGAGATCTTCACGTTGGCCGATCGAATCACCGTTCTCAAGGACGGCACGGCCGTCGGCACGGTTCTGCCCAGTGAGATCGACAAGGGCGGCCTGGTCAGAATGATGGTAGGTCGCAGCCTCGACGAGAGCGATGCCGAAGGTCACGTCCCAACCACAGAACCGATTCTACGCGTCGAAGGACTGTCGCGGCTGGGTGCACTGAGCAACATCGATTTCACCTTGCACCGCGGAGAAATCCTGGGCATCGCCGGCTTGGTGGGTTCCGGACGCACGGAGATGGTGCGTTGCATTTTCGGCGCTGACAAGCTCGATGCGGGCGACATCTATCTTCATGGGCAGAAAGTCGGGCTGTCTAGCCCCGGGCAAGCGGTAGCTGCCGGGATCGGGTTCGTTACCGAGGACCGCAAGGCTGAAGGGTTGGTGCTGGGTCTGCCCGTGCGACAAAACATCAGCTTGCCCAATCTCAAGCGATTGCAGCGGCTGGGTTTCGTGGATCGGCCCAAGGAGAAGCAGGTGGCCGCCACGAAAGTGACCGAACTGGCCATCAAGACCGCCGGCCTGGAGCAAGAGGTACGCTATTTGAGCGGCGGCAACCAGCAAAAGGTGATTCTTGCCAAGTGGCTGTTGGCCAATCCGTCGGTCATCATTTTTGACGAGCCGACGCGTGGCATCGACGTAGGCGCCAAGGCGGAGATCTATCGGCTCATGCACCAGTTGGCGAGCCAGGGCGCCGGCATCGTGATGATTTCATCCGAACTGCCGGAGATCCTGCGCATGAGCGACCGCATCCTGGTGATGCGCGAGGGACAGGTCGCGGGCGAACTGGCGCGCGCGGAAGCCGGCGAGGAACGGATCATGCTGTTGGCTACCGGCCATTCGATGGAAGAAGTCATGCAAACTCCGGTGCGCCCAAGGCCGGAAGGAGGCACGAAGTGAAAGTACAATCCGCTGAGGCGGCCAAGACCCGTTCGCTTGTTTCGCGCCGCCTGGAGGCACAGTCTGGGCTGCTGGCCATCTTCCTGGTGTTGATCCTACTCATCATCCTGTCGTCGATCATCTCGCCGACCTTTCGCACTGGGCTCAACGTCCAAAACGTGTCGCGGCAAGCCGTTGCCCTGGGCCTTGTGAGCCTTGGACAGACCTTCGTCATCTTGGGTGGAGGTATCGACCTTTCGGCCGGCTCGGTGATCAGCCTGGTGTCCTGTCTGAGCGCCGGCATCATGATGGGGCAGCCGGAGCGCCTGGCGCCGGTGCTGCTCGGCATGGTGCTGCTGGGCACGCTCATCGGCGTGTTCTACGGTTTGCTTGTGACCCGGCTGCGCGTGGCTCCCTTTATTGTCACGCTCGGCACGATGTCAATCGTCCAGGGACTGGTGTTTCTCTACACCAAGAACCCGGTGGGCAAGATCCCGAAGGCCTTCCGCTTTCTGGCCGAAGGGCAGATCGGCCCCATTCCGTTCCCGGTCATACTCTTTGCGGTGCTGACGCTGATTTCGCTCTTTGTGCTCAGGCGA
>JALOOE010000353.1 GCA_025454565.1 Anaerolineae bacterium | reverse complement strand
GTGGCCTTCGGTCCGGCCATGGCCGTAAAGGATTGTTCGCTCATCGTACCTAACCCCTATCGTCTTTCCACGTAGCCCTGAACATCAACCTGCTTCTCAGACGCGAATGCCGCATCGAACGCAACGGCCGATGGCGCAAAGTCCAGACGGCGCAGGAACGCAGCAGCTTCCGTCGCGCCGTGCTCGCGATCCACCAAAGACGCCGGCCTCGGTCGGCTTCGATGACCACCAGACATCCTTCATGTGCACGTGGAAGATGCGGTCGGCGAAGTGACGAATGAACGCGACATAATCTACGCCCTGATAGCCGAAGTGGCTGGGATCGTAGTTGAAACCGAAGGCGGGATGCCGCTTGACCGCGTTGAGGGCGTTTTCGGCGCTGGCGATATCGAAGGCGATCTCCGTGGGGTGCACTTCCAGGCCGAACTTGACCCCTTCAGCCTGAAAGACATCGAGGATCGGCGTCCACATTTCGGCGAAGAGCTTCAGGCCCTTCTCGAGGTAGTCAGACGGGTTAGGCGGGAAAGAATAGACCATGTGCCAGATGGGCGAGCCGGTGAAGCCGGGAACGAGTTTCAGTCCCATCTTGGCCGCGGCGCGGGCCGTGTTCTTCATCTCCTCAGCCGCGCGCGCACGTACGCCATCCTCTTGGCCGTCTCCCCAGATGCGGTCGGGGAGGATGCTCTTGTGACGCTCGTCGATCCGGTCGCAAACCGCCTGCCCCACAAGATGATTGCTGATGGCGAAGCACTTCAGGCCGTGCTTCGCCAAGATGTCCAAGCGCGAGCGGATGTACTTATCGCTGTTGAGCGCCTTGTCCACTTCGAAATGGTCGCCCCAGCAGGCGATCTCGACGCCGTCGTAGCCGAAGGTCTTGGCCTTGGCGCAGAGCGTGTCGAAGGTCAGATCGGCCCATTGGCCGGTGAAGAGGGTGATCGGTCGTGGCATGGATATGCTCCTTGACGAGTGGTGGAGTGGAGGGCTACCCTATCGGTGCATTGTAGCCGGATCGCGCCCGCTGTCAACCCGTCTCGCGACGTTTGGCGACCGTGGACGCGATGGCGAGCACCGACAGGAAACCCAACAGGAACGAGATTGGGAAGACGATCAGTGATGCTTGGAGCGAGACTTTGCTGGCGATCAGCGACATGATCAGGAGCGGCACGATGCCGCCGAGCGGAATCGCGATCTTGACGGCGCCCAGGGCGGTGCCGGCCATCTCCTCGTACAGCAACCCGGCGAAGGTGAGCACGAGGGGCAGCAGCGCCGAGAGGGTCAGTCCGGCCAGGAACGCCGCGAGATAGGTGTAGAGATAGCTCCCAAGATCGACGAAGTAGAACACAGCCGAGCTCGGTGCTGCCAGCCCGAAGAGCGCCAGCGTGAAACCCAGGATCTGTTTGGGTCTGACGGCGAAGCCGACCATCAGCCGGCCTGCGGCCACCGCGACCAGGAAGACCACCAACCCCAGTTGGGCCAGAGTCGGCGGAAAGCCTCTGACTTCGGCCAGGTAGGTCGAAATGATGCCGATCGAGCCGGCCTCAGCCCCCACGATCAGCGCGGTAGTGAGGAATAGCAGGCCAATGACCACATCCTTTGTCAGGATGCCCAGTTTGTCCCTGTACCTCGATACGGGTCTGGGCTTGTTCTGAAGCGATGTCAGCGCAAAGACGCCTGCCAACAACAGGACGCCGATGCCGCACTGCACCACTGCTACCTGCCAGCTCATCTGCGGGAAGATCAGATAGAGCGCGATCAGCAGGGAGCCGAACGTGACGAAGAAGTGGTTGACGTTGACAAACAGCCCCGCGCGCGCCTCATGGAGATCCAACAGCATGGCGTCGGTGACACCTTCGTAGGCGCCCATGCCGATGCCGAACAGGAACATTACCGCCAGATTGATCCAGTACGACGGGCTGAGGTAGAAGGTCAGGAACGCGATTGCGAGGCAGAGGCTGCCGATCAGCAGAAGCCTGGGCTTCGGATGCGTATCGGCTAAGGCGCCGGCGACGCCGACCGAGAGCAAGAACCCTGCGTTCTGCACGGCGATCAGCACGCCGATCTGCACTGCGGTCAGGCCGATGTCGCGCGCCGCCGACCCGATCAACGCACCGCCGACGCCCAGGAAGAACATTGCGACGAAGGACGAGGCGGTGATGATCTTGATGTTGCGGATCAAGAAGGAACTCCGAATTATCTCGGATGATGCAGCTTCGGCGCAGCGATGAAGCTCAAGCCCTGTTGGGTGAGCGCACGCGCCGTGCGGTTCACCGACTCATGCTTGTCCAGGTAGTTGCGCAACAAGGCCGGCATATCGCCCGCTGCTTCGATCTCATCTTTCGCGCGGAAGTAGTCCAGCACGTCGGATGGGCGTGTGCGCGTCTGTTCGATCGCTGGGTCGCTGCCTTCGTGCTTGGCCGAGATATTCGGGACGTGATCTGCCAGCGCGAGCAGCTCGTCCCGCCGGTTGTACGGTTGGATGACGACGCTCTTCCAACACTCCGTGATGTGGTGCTCGATACGTACCACATCCTCGAAACCGAGCGCCCGGCGCACCTGGGCGGTGATCTCGATCGTCTCGCCGTTCACCGAGTTGCTCAGGTTGAAGCCGATCAGGGGGCAACTGCCGTCATCTCGGGAGAAGAGTTTAGCGCCGATCAGCGTCCAAAGCGTGGCATACGGGTTATCGTTGCCCATGAACACTGAGATCTTGAACTCATTGTTGATGCCCAGCTTGTGCAACAGGTAGCCTGCCAACACTGTGCCGGGGTTGATGTTCAATACCTGGCGCACGCCATAGCGGGTGTAGTAGTAGAGATACTCATCCACCCACTTCAGCACATGGTCGTTAGGCTGGCCGATGCCGCCGAAGTACCCCGTGATCGTGGCCGGCCCACCGAGGTGGATGTTCGAGCCGTCGGTGCCTTTGGTGTCCAACGTCTCGACATACGACGCGCCCATGATCTGCATCGCCGCAGCAGTGGCGAGCAAATCGCCACAATCCGCCTCCGACTCGCGCATCTTTCGCACCCGGATGAAGCGACCGGGCATCAACTCGCCGTCAGCGATGGCTTGCTTCGCCTCCTCGATCAACCAGGGGAAATATTGCGCCCCACTGATTTCGAGGGTGACGGCGAAATCCTCTTGGAATTTCAGGCCGTCGGCGTTCATGCCCAGCACTTTGCGCCGATAGTCCGCCTCAGAGATGAACGCGCCGGCATCGCGCTGGGCGATCAGCCACTCGATGTCGTCCAGGTACTGGCAGTTGTGCTCCGCCAGCCTGAGCGTGATCTGATCGAGATTGCGCGCCGCCTCTGCCTGGCGGTTGATCTCCTCAGGGGCGCCGTATCTGGCGACCACGTCCAGCAGGTCGTTGACGACACGGCTGTCCGGGTCAAGCAGCAGGGCGTTGATGTCGGTGAGCCGCCCCTCTGGGATCTGTAGTCGTTGGCGTAAAGCGTCTCGCATGGTCATGTTCCACCTCCTCGTGAAACCGCCACGAATGACACGAATTTCAGGAACGAAGATTCCCACGCGCTCATTTCGTGTGCATCCGTGGCAGAACCCCTATTTTTCCTGTTCGACCAACCGCCGCAGCTCGGTGTACTCCTCTTCCTTGATGCCGAAATAGCGCTCCGGCTCCGGGAAGACTTTGGTTGTCACTTCCTGGACATATTGCTTCAGCCCATCGCCGATGACCTTGCCGGCATCGCCGTATTTCTTCGCCATCTTCGGCGTGAAACGCGGGTAAAGGCCGAACATGTCGTGGAAGATCAGGAGCTGGCCGTGCGCGTTGGGGCCGCTGCCCAGGCTGATGATCGGCACTTTGGCGCGTTCGGTGATCAGAGCGCACACCTGATCCGGCACCAGCTCAAGCAGGATCGCCATCGCGCCGGCCTCTTCCAACGCCTGCGCATCGTCAACGATCTTCTTGGCCTGTTTGGCGCTCTTGCCCTGGAGTCGGAAGCCGCCCAGACTGGAGACGCTTTGCGGTGTCAGGCCCAGGTGGCCCATCACGGGGATGCCGGCGGCGACGATCGCGCGCACACGGGAGCACATCTCGATGCCGCCCTCGAGCTTGATGCCGTCACACGCCGCCTCGGCCATGAAGCGGCCCGCGTTGAGCACCGCCGATTCGTCCGATGCCTGGTAGCTCATGTAAGGCATGTCGCCGAT
>JALOOE010000013.1 GCA_025454565.1 Anaerolineae bacterium | reverse complement strand
TCGCGAGTTTCGGCAGTCCTATCAAGGCAGTCTGCCTGTGTATGAGCTGCCCGAGCCGGAGCGCACTGCCGAGGAAACCGTTGCCCGGCTTAAGCAGATCGCCGACAAGCACACACAGCTCTTTGGTCTCTTTCGAGTTGCGGAAGATGTAGATCCTGCGGGTGTCATCGCTGCCTGGCTGAGTGCTCACACTTACCCGGTTGAGGATGAGTGGTTAGGGCCGATACGATCGATGACCTATATGTCACCGAAAACAGCGACTCAGGCCTGGCCCAAATGGCAGGTGAAAGCCGAGTTTGGCGACCGATTGCGCCTGGCGGAATATGCACTTTCGTCTTTGAAGGCAACCGGCGGAGAGACGCTGATGCTTCGCCTGATATGGGACATCATGACCTCGACCGACGACGGCTACACGGTGTTCATCCATTTGCTGGACGAGCAAGGGCGCGTGGTGGCGCAGCGCGATGTCCCGCTGATGCGCGACGGTCACCCCACTGGTTCGTGGCGTGAAGGCGACAGGGCGGCGATCCCCGTCGGCTTGAGCGTACCCAGCCATGTGAAGCCTGGCGAGTACCGCCTGATTTTGGGCGTCTATGAGCCACAGACAGGCCAACGTCTGTCCATCGTTGGCAAAGACCATCTTGATGCAGGAACCATTTTGGTGAGCGACCGCCCTTGACGGACCGATGTCTGGCCCAGGCCAGGGCCGTGGTTGCGGCTGGCGGATTCCGCCTTTCCGACCATGCTGTCCCAAT
Source organism: Anaerolineae bacterium (assembly GCA_025454565.1). Taxonomy (GTDB): domain Bacteria; phylum Chloroflexota; class Anaerolineae; order CG2-30-64-16; family CG2-30-64-16; genus JALOOE01. Next base: position 14,294 of record JALOOE010000013.1, on the reverse strand, counting down.
CGTCGCAGCAATCGCTCAGCAAGCGATGGTGCTACGGTGTGTCTGCTCAGTAGTTTGCAGGACTCCTTCGCAATGAAGATACAGAACCGTGACGGAATGCGCGCTGACGGAGTGGGAGCTGCCCGCTACAGGATCTTATGGGCGAACCAGTGACCGCTCTTGTATCGTCCAATGTGGCAAAGAGAGCCGAATGGCTGGCCAAACGCGTCGCGCCCTGGGCTGCCTTCGGGCTGGTCATGCTCTGGGGCTGGCGCGTCAGCGATCTGACGCACGCGCTCCCGGCCTATGACGATGTCCTCGAAGTGGTCTGGATTACCTCATGGTATGATGCTGCACTCCGTGGGCTTCATGGCGCGCAGCTTTTTCCGCGCATCTTTTTTCCCGCCGGATGGCATGTGGCGACCTACGCCGGCGGCCCCGCGCTCCTGTTAGGCCTCTTACCGTTGAATTGGCTGGGTGGTCCGGCGTTTGCCTACAACCTTCTGGCACTGATTACCTTCATCGTCTCGTTTGCCGGCATGCGCAGGCTGGCGTCGGGCTTTCTTGGCGCGCTGGCGACGACCGTGACCGCGCTGCTGTACACCTTCTGGGGCTTTCACTGGCTGCGGATCATCGGCCACATGAATGTCCTGATCGCAGTTGCTGTGTTGCCGTGGATGCTCTGGAGCCTGGAGCGGTCTGTCGCTGGCGGCCGGCGAACCAATTGGTGGCTGATTCTGACCGGGGCGCTGTGGGCGTTGGCGGCCACCAGCTCGTGGTATTTCCTTCCGATGGGCGCGGTGTTACTCCTGTGCTGGGGCGGCGGCCGCTTCCTGGGCGGTGCGCTTCCTGATCGGCGGGCTGCGCTGCGCACTCTGCTGATCCCGACGGCGGTAGGGCTGCTGCTTTGCGCACCGTTTCTGCTCGCTTTCATACGTCAGAGCGCGGCCGCCAGTGCCGCGGCCTACAGCATTTCACACGTGAGTTCCTGGGACGCCAGCCTGAATAGCTTCCCCCTGCCGAGCGTGGATCATCCGTGGTTCGGCGGCCTGGCCCGCACCGTCTATCGGGGACCGGCAAACGAGCCGGGGCAGGCGAATTTCGGCTTGTTGGCGTGTATTCTGGCGGTGCTGGCCCTCTGGCCCGCGCTGAAAGATCGCCGGAGGTGGCTTCCCGCGCTGATCGTTGCCGGGGTAGGCTTGCTGCTCGCGTTGGGCCTGACCCTGAAATGGGACGGGCAAACGGTGCGTTGGGAGGCCCTGGGCGGCTTAAACGAAGCGATCTGGCGGCTGGGCCACTTTCTCAAGCCGGACCTCTTTGCGTCGGAGAGCCCGCCCGCGCCGTTCGACACGGCGATCCCGCTGCCGGGGTTGCTTCTCAGCGTGTTCGTGCCGTTCTGGGAACGCGCGCGTGTGTTCGCCCGTTACGCGTTGCTGGCGAGCCTGGGCATATACCTGTTGACGGGTTTGGGCTTGGAGCGCGTGCGTTGGCCGAAGGGCGTGCGCTGGGTGCTGGCCGCACTTCTGGTGATCGGTGTCCTCCCGCACCCGTCAGGCAGCGTGCCCTTCCCCGTCGCCCCTCACCCCGCGTTCGAGTGGCTGCGCGATCAACCGACGGATGGGCAGGGGGTCGTGGATCTGGACGCATGGCGGCCGGACCTGCTCTATTTGCCGAATCGTGGCCAGACCCTGCTGGCGACAGAGTATCACCAGAAGCCCACTCTCGCGGGCGCGAGCAGCATCTTACCAGCCCACGTCGCATTTTTCGACGGATGGCTCGCCGCGCATCCGCATGCCTTCCTTGATCCCGACTTTGTCCCGCTCCTGCGCCAATTCGCCATTCGCTACATCTTGCTGCACGTCTCCGGCGGTTATGCCCGGGACGCACTGCAGGACGCGAGACAGAGTGGGGAGTTGAGAGACGCCGGCTGTTTCGATCCGCCGGTCGGACCGGGACCCTGGGCCTATCCGATCTGCATCTTTGAGGTGCGACCGGCCAAGACATCTGCCGTCAACGTGCTTCTGCGGACCGGTTGGTCGGGCGTCGAGGCGTGGGGTCACTGGGTGGAAGGGACGGAGGCGCGCGCGAGTTGGGCGGCGCCGATGCGAAAACCCTCTCGCCTTGCGCTGGATATCTTCCCGATCTGCGTCCCTGGCCGGCCGCAAGGCGTGACGATCGAGGTGAATGGCAAGATTCTGACCACCCACCAGTGGCAGGAGTGCGAGCCCTGGCAGAGCGAAGTCGTGATCCCGGAAGACCTGATCCAGGTCGGTTGGAATGACATCGTGCTGCGTTCCACCTATGCAGCGCGGCCCGCCGACTTCACCGGCGGCCAGAACGCGGATTCACGCCTGTTATCCGTCGGTGTCCGGCGGTTCGAGGTTAGCCCAGTCACTGTGCCGTGAGCTTGGGGCGAACCTTATCTCCCCTCGAAAGCCCGATGTTTTTGACCCATCCCCTGATTGATGGTATCTTGCTCGAATGCGCGGCTTCTTGAGCATGGGGCTGCCACCCAGAACGGTTGCTTCGGCCCAATGAAGTCTTGGTAGCTTGGAGTTCGATGGTATGCGCCTGGCACGGTCTTCCCGTTGGTCCTGGATCTGGCTTCTCGCGATCTTGTCGGCCGTAGCGGTCTATCCTGCCCTAACCCATAGCATTGCTGTGCATGCATATGACGCGGCAAGCGCACATATCTATCGTAGCGTCGTCTACTCTCAGGTTGTGAGCGAGGGTGTGCTGTTCCCGCGCTGGGCGCAGTTCCTGCACGTAGGTCTCGGCAGCCCTCTGTTCACCTTCCACCCGCCACTGGCTTACGCGCTGCTTGATCTACTATCGCGCATCGGCATCCCACATCCCATCGGTTGGCAGCTTCTGATTGCCGGAGGGCTGCTTGCGGCCTTTGCGGGCGCCTACCTGCTGGTCTTCGGGTTGACTGGTAGACGCTGGCCCGCGGTGCTTGCCGCCACGGCCTACCTGTACGCGCCCTACGTGTTGCGGAACGCGCTGGAACGCGGCAGCGTTGAAGTTTTCAGCATGTTTCTCTACCCATGGGTTTTCTGGGGGCTTCTGCGGTTGGGGCGCAAACCCGGCTTTGGGCGCTTCATCGCGGCGATGTTGCTGTGGGCAGCTTGTATCGGCTTTCATGTCCTGGGGCCATTGATGTTGGCGCCCTTCGCTGGCTTGTTCGCGCTCGGCCTCGCGTGGCGCTATCGAACCTTCCTGCCGTTGCTGGCGCTGATCGCTGGCGCCTTCTTGACTGCCCCGATCTGGGCGCCGATCTTCGCCGAACAGTCCTATGTCCATGTCCAGCGGGATTTCGGCCAGGGCCAGGCGAATGCCGTCGCCAATTCAATTCCTTTGGATCGACTCTTGGCGCTCCCGGCAATCTACGACGCAGCCCGCGACAACAATGAGATGGGGGACCGGCTTGGATTGCTCCAGGGGGGAATGCTGCTTAGCGGTTTTGTGGGCGCGATCTATGCCTGGCGTAAGCGGCGCATGCATCTGGCCCTGGCAATCAGCGCGACAACGCTCGCCGGTTTGGGTCTCGCCTGGATGCTGACCGCGTCATCGGACCCGGTCTGGCGTGCACTGGCCGGTGGACTGGAGCGTTTGCAGTATCGCTCGCGGTTGCTCGGGCTGCAAGCCCTGTTCGCGGCTGTCACCGGAGGCCTATGTTTGGCGTTGTTGCCTGGGAAGTGGCAGCGGGGCGTTGGCTTGAGCGTCGCTTGCCTGGCCGTGCTGGTGGCGACACCTTCATTGTATGTTGATCTGCAGCATCGCTTTGCCGATTTCGGCGCAACGGTGAGTCTCGCCCAGGTGCGCGCCGCCGAGCTCCGTTCCGGCGGCACGGCGTTCACTTTGTTCGGTGAGTTCACCCCGCGTTGGCGCACCGAACCTTTTGACGCCAAATTGCTCCGGGAACTCGGCTCGGACCTCGATCCCGCCCGACTGCCGTTGGTGAACCCGCCTGACGGCGTCAAGCTCCTGGCGAGCGATGTGGGGAACGGCGTCTGGGATCTGGAGCTCGCGGCATCTGCGCCGACGACATTGACGCTGCGCCTGTTCTATTACCCGCGCTGGCAGGTGACGGTCGATGGCCGGCCAGCCCTGCTGGGCCATGAAGATGGCACAGGTTATGCTCAGGTGAGGGTGGGCGACGGCACGCACCGTGTCGTTTTGCGTTATGGTCGTTCGGTTGCGGAATCGATCGGGATTATGCTGGCCGCTTTGACCGCGCTCGCGTTAGTGGGAGCGGCGGTGATCGCGATATGGCGGCGTCGCACTGCACCCGCCACTGCGCCGAATCACGATGAGACCACCTTCGATCCACCGCCGCCTATTTGGCTGATGGCCGGCCTCACCGCGATGCTGATGCTCAAGTTCACCTATATCGATCCGGCGACGACCTGGCTGCGTTGCGCTTCCACTGCGGATCGCGTGTGCGGCGCGCAGGGGACCGCCAATGTGCGCTTCCCGGATGCGCCGGCGCTGCGCGGCTACACCGTGCCTGCGAGCCAGGCGCAGCCCGGCGACGAATTGCGCGTGGATCTCTACTGGGGAGGCGAGGCCAAAACCAAGACGAACCTTTCCAGCTTCGTGCATATCCGTAACAGCCGTCCGAATGGGCCGATGAACCCGCGTTCCGGCAACGAGATCTGGGCGCAGGAGGAGCATCAGACACCGGGCGGGCTGCTTACGAGCGAATACCTGCCAGGCAAGCTCTACAAGGACGAGTTTCGCGTGCCGCTTCCCGAAGATCTACCGCCTGGCGAATACTTCGTGGAGGTTGGCTGGTTCGATCCCGAGAGCGGTGAGCAACTCGATCCGCAGCCTGACACAGTGCAGCCACCGCTGAGGATCTTGTGGCGCTCGATCCTGTTGCCGTCGGTGCAGGTGCGGTGAGCGACGTATGGGTGAGAGGCGAACGATGAAGGAGTGGGTCGGTTCCACAGGCTCACATCCGCGATGGTCGTGGCTGTGGTTGAGCGCGCTGTTGCTGTCGCCGGTGCTTTACGTGGCACTGGCCCAGGACATCGGCGCGGTGGCCTACGATGCGGCGCTGCAGCATATCGATCGCGGCGTGGTCTTTTCCAAGATAATCTCAGAGGGTGTACTCTATCCGAGATGGGCGCAAGTGCTGCATTGGGGACTGGGGAGTCCGCTCTTCACTTTCCAGCCGCCACTTCCCTACTACGGCATGGATCTCCTCTACCGGCTGGGGATTCCGCATCCCCTGGGGTGGCGTTTCCTGGTCGCGACCGGCTACATACTGGCCTTTGTGGGCGCGTATTTATTGGTGTACGAGGTGACCAACCGGAGGTGGCCGGCCGTCGTCGCTGCGGTAGCCTTCGTCTATGCGCCCTATGTGCTGCGTAACGCTTTGGAGCGCGGCTCCAACGAAGCGTACAGTATGTTCCTGTATCCGCTGGTTTTGTGGAGCTTGCTCTGGCTCGCCAAGCGCCCGACCGGCGGACGATTTCTGGTTGCCGTATTGGCATGGGCGGCCTGCATCGGCTCCCACGTACTGGGGCCGTTGATGGTCGCGCCGTTTGCGACCGGAATGGCGCTCTGGCTGGGCTGGCGTTACCGGACCTTTGCGCCACTTGGGGCGCTCCTGATCGGCGGCTTGCTGATGGCGGCGGTCTGGGCGCCGATGGGACCGGAGCAAGCGTGGGTTCATGTAGAACGCGACTTCACGCAGCCGGACGCGATGCCGGAGCGGAATCCGATCGCGTTGCGTGCGCTCCTGGCGCCTCCCGCGGTCTACGACACGGCGCGAGACTACAACGGCACGGGCGATCGGGTTGGCCTGTTGCACACGGCCATCTTGCTGGCGGGGGTCCCCGTTGCATTCTATGCGTGGCGGCGCAAGCAGCGAATGGCAGCCGCGCTCGTGGCGGCGACGCTGGCCGGGCTGCTCCTCTTCTGGCTTTTCACCGCCACCTCCGACGATCTCTGGCGCGCAGCCGCGCCGATATTGGGCCGGCTGCTTTACCGCACCCGGTTGATGGGCGTACAGGCGCTCGCCGTGGCCGTGGTGTGCGGTCTGTTGATTGCGGTGCTGCGGCCGCGCCGGCAGCGGTGGGTGGGGCTGGCCCTCTGCGGGTTGTTGGTAGCTGCGGCGACGCCATCGTTGTATGTGGAGTTGCAGCACCACTTCACGACATTTCGCTCGCCGGTTGATCTGGCTCATGTGCGCGAAACGGAGATTCGCATGGGCGGCACGGCGTTGACGGCGTTCGCGGAGTTCGCGCCGCGTTGGCGGACCGACACCTTCAACGATGCCCTCCTGCGCGAGCTGGGCCCGGATTTCGATGCGCAATCGCGACCGTTGGCGGGCGCACCTGACACAGTCCGGCTGCTTTCCAGCGGCGTTCGGTCTCAGGCGTGGAATCTGGAAGTGTCAGCCTCGGAACCCGCCACGCTGACCTTGAATCTACTCTATTACCCGCGCTGGAAAGCGGCTGTAGACGGCGTGCTCGCCACTTTAGCCGCAGAGGAGGTCACCGGGTTCACCCAGGTGCGCGTCCCAGCAGGAACTCATCGCATCGCATTGCGTTATGAGACTACCACCGTCGAACTGGCAGGCCTGGTTGTCAGCGGCCTGACCGCGCTTGGACTGCTGGCTGTGGGCGGTTGGGTGTTATGGCGATCACGGCGGGCGCGATCCGCAGTTGAGGCGGCTGCGACGGCCATGCGGAGTCCTTCCGGTGCGGAGCTTGCACCGCCTATCTGGCTTCTCGGCGCTTTGACTGTGCTCCTGATCTTCAAGCTGGCCTATGTGGACCCGGCCACGACCTGGTTGCGTTGTACGTCGACCCCAGCGCGGGTGTGCGATGCACAGGCAACGGTGGATGTAGGATTCGCCGGCGCGCCGCGTCTGCGCGGATACACCATACCCTCGGCGACCGCGCGTCGCGGGGACGACTTGCGCGTCGATCTTTACTGGCAGGGTGAGCCGGGAGCGGATCGGGCGCTGTCGAGCTTCGTACACATCCGCAACAGCCACAAAGACCAGCCGTTGAACCCGCGCAGCGGCGGCGAGATCTGGGCGCAAACCGAGCATGTCTTGCCGGGCGGCCTGTCGAGCGCCAAGTATCTGCCGGACAAGATCTATAAGGACGAGTTTCGCGTCCTGATTCCCAAGGACATGCCTCCCGGTGAGTATTTCCTGGAGGTCGGCTGGTTCGATCCACAGAGTGGTGAGCAGGTCGAGCCGCAGGCCGAGACGGTCAAGCCGCCGCTGAAGATCCTGTGGCGTTCGATCCTGTTGCCATCGGTGACGATGCGATGAAGCTGCCTTTGCTTGCGCGCCAACTCATTTTGGTCGCGGCGTTGTTTGCGGCCGCGCTGCTGCTCTACTTGCGCGCCCTCGTGCCGGGCGTCTTTGTCTCGGATTTCGTCGAATTTCAATATCAGCCACTGCGTCTGGGGCTCCCACACCCGAACGGATTTCCGTTATACATGTTGTTGGGTTGGTTCTGGTCGCATCTGCCCACGGGCTCGGTGGCATGGCGTATGAACGCGCTCTCGGCGGTGGGCGGCGCACTGGCTGTGAGCGTGACGGCCGCGTTCGCCTATCGTCTCAGCAAGCGGGCGGCCGTGGCGTTGCTGGCCGGTGGTCTGTTGCTGGTCAGTCCAACCTTTTGGTATTACTCGTTGGCCGCCGAACGATATACGCTCAACCTGGCACTGCTCGCCGGAACATGGTGGACGGCCTGGGAGTCGGCTCAGCGCAAGCCGGTCTGGCCGGCGATCCTCTCGGCCTTGCTTCTGTCCCTGGGCCTGGCGATGCATCCCAGCGATGCGCTGATGATTCCCTTCTGGTTGGGTTATCTCGTTTGGCGGCGACCAGAAAGCCGTCGCCAAGTCCGCTTCTGGCTGGCGCTCGCGCTGGCGGGCGCGGCGCCTCTGTTGCTCTTCGCCTATGTGCCGGCGCGCTGGGCCGCGTTCAGCAACTGGCCGATGCTGCCGAGCATTGATCGTTCCAGCGCGATCTACCAGGGGATGGTGCACGTCTGGTATGAGCCGGGGCTGCGCTTCGACCTGATCTCGCGCTACATCCTCGGCCTGGGCAACTACGCGGCAAGCCTGGCCGCGGGCGGCTGGCAGCAGGCACTGAGGAACATGTGGGAGGTGACGCCCTACTGGTTGCGCGACGTACCCTGGCCGCTGCTCGGCGCGGCGGTGGTCGGCGCAGTGGCCCTGTGGCGGCTGGAGCGCGCCCTGACCCTCGCGTTGGCTGGGTTTTCAGGCCTGGTAATCCTGATGGTGGCGTACATTACCCAGGGCAAGAACGACGCATATCTGTTGCCTGCCTTCTGGACCATCTTCTTCTGCGCAGCTTTTGCACTCCACCTACTCATGGATAGGCTGCCAGCGCTCGCCGCACGGCTAGTCGGGAGAAAGCCGACGCGCAGGTCATTGGCGTGGCTGTCGGGTGGAATGCTTCTGCTGGTTGTCGTGATGCTATTCGGCACGGCTCTGCACCGCTACCCAGCGGCCGATCTCAGCCGTTCGATCGAAAGCCGTCAGACATGGGAGATCAATCTCAAGCATCCACTGGAGGAGGGAGCGGGACTGCTCGGCCATTGGAGCGATCTCACGCCTCTCTGGTACACTCAGCAAATCGAGGAACGCCGCACTGACCTGGTCGGGCTGTTTCCGCCCGATATGGGTGCTGTGATTGGCCCGTGGCTGCATGCCGACCGGCCGCTCTACCTGGCTGCGCCGTTGCAGGAGTGGGCGCTCGATCTGCCCGGCCGGTATGATCTTGTGTCATGGGGCAAGCTGGTGCGCATCCAGCCTCGCGGAACGCCTGTCGCCTGTCCGCCTCTGTCCAAAGAAGCCGAGACTCCTGCCGCCTGGCCATTCACAGTCAACCGCTGGGAGGTCGATGAAGTGCTAGGCGAAGAACTGCGAGGCGATGAAGCGCCTGGGCTGCTACGTTTCTGCTGGCAGGCCCGCACGGCGCTGCCGCGCGAGACGTTCTTGCGCGTGCGATTGCGGCCCCTCGATGGCGGCAGCGAATTGCAGTTCAACGAGCCGTTGATATCGACCTGGTATCCGGCGCCGCGGGTCGGCGAAGGCGCCCAGGGATTGGCCATCGTGCCGCTCCGCGTGCCGTTGGGGGCAGCGCCCGGCCGGTACGTTGTCGATATGGCGCCCTATCTCCTGCGCGAGGAGGGCGCCATGGTCTGGCCCGATGTCGCGCCGATTTCCTTCGGCGAGGTCACTGTTGCTCCGAGTCGCGTTTTCGAGGCGACTCGCCTCACCGATGAGACGGCGCCCATCCTGCCGCCGCGCGCCGGCCCACTGACCCTGCGCGCCTGGCGCGTCTCGCGAGAGGCGGTGCGGCCGGGCGATCCGGTGCGCGTCGAGCTGCTTTGGGAGATGAGCGGGGCGCCGAACGCGCCGATCAGGGTGTCGCTCGGTTTTCGCGATGCGGCCGATGGCCGAGTGGTGGGATCGCCGCAGATTGAGCCGCTCACGATGCCCATCGAAGCTGGCGCCGCAGGTAGATTGGTGCGCACCGTGCACAATGTGAAAGCGCCGCGCGGCCGTGGGGATCGTCTCTATGTCGTGGAGCCACGCGTACAACTCGGCGAGCGTTGGCTGGATTGGTGGCCCACCTTCCGTTTGGCGGTCGGCACGATGCAGGTGCGCGACCGGACACACAGCGTCGCGTTGCCGGCGAGCGCAAGCCGGATCCAGGCTGCGTTCGGACAACACGCCGAGCTGGCAGGGCAGGCGCCTCTGCCGACACATCTCGCGCCGGGGCAACCGCTTCCGGTAACGCTCTACTGGCGCGCGCGCACGGAGACAGATCGCTCCTATGCGGTCTTTCTACACCTGGTCGATGAACAGGGACGGCTTGTGGCGCAGCGCGATGGTATTCCAGGAGAAGGCTCATTGCCGATGAACCTCTGGCTGCCCGGTGAGATTATCTCCGATACGCATGCGCTGGCTCTGCCCGCGACGCTACTTCCGGGGCGTTATACGCTGCGACTTGGTCTTTATGATCCGGCATCGGGCGAGCGCCTGCCGATCTCGTCAGAGCGACCTAGCACCGATCGCGCGCTGCAGCTCGCGATATTCGAGGTGGCGCCGTGATCGAAGGATGGCTCATGGGCAACTCAGAGAAGCCGGCGCGCAGGCTGCGCCCACATCTCTTCTATGTCATCTTGCTCGTCGTCGGCACGGTGTATTTGGTTGGTTCGTCGCTGCTCCAACATCGCGCGCTGGGCACGGGCTACGACCTGGGTATTTACGATCAGACCGTGTGGAACCTGTCGCACGGCCGCATTTGGATGACCACGTTGGTTTATGAGACTGGCGGTTTTTACGACCACTTCGAGCCGATCCTCTTGCTTTTCGTGCCGCTCTATTGGCTCTGGTCGGACGTGCGCGTGTTGTTGATCGTCCAAGCGATCGTGCTGGGGCTCGGCTCTCTGCCGATCTACCTGTATGCGCGTTACCGGTTCACGACGTGGCAGTACCGCAACCTCCTGGCGTTGGTGATCGCCGCGGCGTATCTGGTCTACCCGGCCATGCACAACGCCAACCTGAACGACTTTCACGAGGTGTCGCTCCTGCCGCCGCTGTTGGGTTTCGCCCTATACGGCCTGCTGACCGGCCGCCCGCGTATGACCTGGATCTTCCTGGCGCTCTGCCTGATGGTTAAAGAAGATTTCAGCGTCACCTTCCTGATGTTCGGTATGTTCATTATGGTTTTCAAACCGGCCGGCTTCCGCCGGCGCGACGGCGCCATCATCGCGGGGATTGCGGTCGTCTGGATGCTGCTGGTGCTCTACGTGCTCTATCCGGCGGCCACGCGTGGCATGCCCTATCCGTTTGTCGGGCGACGCTATCCGTGGTTGGGCGATTCGCCGGAAAGCGCGGCGAAGGTGCTGTTGACGCAACCGTGGATCATGCTGCCGTATCTGGTGCAGACGCCCAAGCTGTTGTTCCTGCTGCGGCTGTTCGGCCCGCTGCTCTTCTTGCCGGTGCTGGGCATGCCGGTCATCCTGCTCTCATTCCCGGTGCTTGTCTACCTGATGCTGAGCAACTATGAGCCGCAGTGGTCGGTGCAGTCGTATTACAACCCGCCGTTGTTGCCCTACCTGTTCTTCGGCCTGATCATCGCGCTCGACACCATCCGCCGCTGGATCGGGCGGCTTGGCGTGCGGCCGCGCTGGGTCGAGATCGGCATGATCTGCGTGATCGTGGTCGCGGTGGGTGCCGGCTACTATATCGACGCGCCCGGCCCAGGCAGCCGGAACTTCGACGTCGCACGTTTCAGCGAGACGCCGCGGGTGGAAGCCGGTCGGCGTCTCCTGGCGCAGGTGCCGCCGGATGCATCCGTGAGCGCGATCTGGCCGTTCGTGCCACAGCTTTCGCAGCGGCAGCGCATCTACACGGTGCTGGCCCGGCCCAAGATGCCCACCGACTACGTGCTCCTGGAGGAGAGCCCTGGCGCTGAGGGCGCGCCGATCTATCCCTACGCCGCGCCGGATGGCACGCCGACGATCTATCATGCCTATGCGCCGGTTGCGGCAGACGGGCCGTTCCGGCTGCTGGCCCACTCGCGCGCGATCACCATGACGCCGATCGCCGAGGCGGAGCCCCTGTCGAAGCCGCTGAGCCTGGCGGGTTATGCCTGGCCGGACGCAACCGGCGACCCCCAGCGGCCGTCGGTGAAGGCCGGGGAAACTGCGCCTCTCATGCTGGCCTGGCATCGCACCGGGCCGCTCAACCGGCGTTATGTGGTGTTCGCGCATCTGCTGAAAGACGGCAGCCCGGCCGCGGCCAATGGTCTGCCTGAGGCCGTGGCGCAGAGCGGTCACGAACCCGGCGACGGTCGTTTCCCGACGACGCAGTGGGAGACGTGGACGCGGCCATCGATCGTGCTCGATGAGCAGCGGCTGGAGATTCCACCGGGTACGCCACCGGGGGTATACTATGTATGGGCCGGCGCGTTCGACAAAGAGACCGGCGAGCGGATCGAACTGGGCGGGCCGGGGCAGACGTTAAGGCTCGTGGGGCCGCTGGCTGTGACTGGCGAATAGCGAATCAATGGATGGCGAATCAGCGAATGGCGAATGACGATGGGGTGGCGAGGGAGCGGCGCGTCGCCGCCGGCATCTTTTTCGTGGTGCTGGCGGCGTATATCGTGACGTACAATGGTGCGTTCAAGAGCAACGACGAGCGCGCGCTGTTCAGCGGCATCGATAGTTTCATCAAGCGCGGCGCGTTCACCACCAACCAGATCTATTGGGACTACACCCATGTCGGCGTCTTCACGACGGGCGGCGATATGGTGCCGAACTATGAGCCGGCGCAGATGGTCGTGGCAATCCCGCTGTACCTGTGGGGCCGGGCGCTCGCGGCAGGCGTGCAGGGGGTGATGTTCTTCGGCGCGATCGTCATGGCCGCGTCCGCCGCGCTGATCTATCTCTCGCTGCTTGAGCTGGGCTGCGGCCGGCGGAGCGCCGCGCTCGGCGCGTTCGTTTTCGCCTTCGCTACGGCCGCGTGGCCCTACAGCCGCTCCTTCTTCCGCGAACCGCTGACGATACTGGCCTATCTGCTGGCGTTCTATGGGCTGTTTCGCTATCGTCCGCCTGCGCCGCGGCGACTGATCTGGCCCGCGCTCACCGGCTTCGCCCTCGGCCTGGCGCTTACGACCAAGCAGATCGGGAAGGACCAAGGACGAAGGACCAAGATGTGGCGCGCAGCGTGTGGATGGATCGCGCGCGCGCCCTCGTCGCCTTCGCAGTGCCGCTGGCGATCATGCTGCTGCTGAATCGCTGGTACACCGCGACGACGCTGGGGGGAGTGGAAACCTTCGCCCGCGACGTGGTCGACTACACCACGAATCCGCAGCTTTCCAGCTCCGCGCCCTGGGAGGGATTGGCGCTGCTGGGCGCGGCCGCGATTCACCTGCTCGGCTACAGCCGCTACAACTACTGGTCGGGCGGCGTGACGTGGGGCTCCCGCTACATGCTCCAGATAGTGCCGTTCTTCGTCCTGCTGGCCGCGCCGGTGTGGGCGTGGCTGGTGGCGGACGAAGGACGAAGGACCAAGGACGAAGGCGGCGGATGGCATTTCACGTTTGACGTTTCACGTTTGACGTTTCACGCTTCACGCAATGCGCAGAACGCACTACGCATTCTCGTCTGGCTGCTCATCGGCTTCAGCGCGGCGATCCAACTGCTCGGCATCACGGTGGACTACCGCACCTTCGAGGTGAGATGGTTGCTGGAGAAGGCCGCGGTATGGGGCGGGATCGGACAGGCGATCGAGGGGCTGTACATGCGACCGCTCGAGTCGCCGGTGGTCGGCCATCTGCGGCTGCTCTTTTCCGGGACGCAGCCGCTCGATTTCGCCTGGATGCAGTTGCGGCCCGAGGGCCGATGGGCCTTTGTCCCGGCAGGACTGCTGCTGTCGCTGCTCCTGTTCGGGGCCGCGGTGGCGACCCTGATCTGGATCTGGCGGCGACCGGCGCGCGCCTGGCTGGCGGCCGGCCTGATGACCATCGCCACACTCGTCGTCGGCTCGGCGCTCCTGTTGATCTATCGCCAGGGGGACGCCCGTTTCGATCCGTATGACGTCGATCGCTTCCTCAAGCCGATGCTCGCGACGCTGGACAAGACGCGGTGCGAGCGGCTGAGTCCTTTGTCCCCGGCGACCTGCGGCGAAGCGCTGCTCGTGCCCGATCCGACCCTCACGGACTACTTCCTGAACTATCTGGCCGCGCCGCTGGTCTGGTACAGCGTCGAGCCGAAGCCGGTGGACGACCGCCTGATGGCGCAGTTGCTGGCGCGCTACGGCCGGATCTGGCTGGCGCGTGATCGCAATGCGCAGGCCGATGACGCCGAGGGGCGCCGCGCATGGGAACGGTATCTGACCGAGCACGCATATAAGGTCGGCGAGGAGAGGTTCGGCGATTGGGCGCGCTTGTTGCGCTACTCGGCAGCAGGCCAACCGGCCGAGGCCGCGAAACCCGGACAGGCGCTCGGCGACATGGTGCTGGAGGAAGCACAGTTGGGAATCGAACGAAGGCCTGACGCGGATGCTTCGGCCGGTCTCCGACCGAGCCAGGTCGAACCGTTGAACGATGGGCGCGTGCACGCTCGGCCGGGAGACACACTCCAGGTCGGGCTGACCTGGCGAGCAGCTCAGAACCCCGCGGGCAACTACACGGTCTTCCTCCAGCTTGTGGACGACGCATCGCAGGTGAAGGCGCAAAGTGACCGCTGGCCGGGCGACGGACTCTTCCCAACCGCCGCTCTCGGCTCCGGGCAGGTTATCAC
>JALOOE010000352.1 GCA_025454565.1 Anaerolineae bacterium | reverse complement strand
TTCCCCGGCCCGACCCAGATCATCAAGTACTGGCAGGAAGGCCGCTTCGGCAGGATCATCGAGGTGGAGGCCGGGTTCTGGCATTCAAGCGACATGGACGCCCAGAAACCGATCAACTGGAAGCGCATGATCCAGTTCAACGGTGAATACGGTTGCATGGGCGACCTGGGGATGCATGTCCTGCACATCCCGCTGCGGTTCGGGTGGACACCTTCCAACGTGCGAGGGCTGCTAACGAAGATCGTTTCCGAGCGGCCCGACGGCAAAGGCGGGCTGGCCCCATGCGAAACCTGGGACAACGCCCTCCTGGCCTGTGAGGTTCGGACCACGGATCAACATTTCCCCATGCTCCTGAGCACCAAACGCATCGCACCGGGCGAGACGAATACCTGGTTCATCAAGATTCACGGCACCGAGTTGTCGGTCGAGTTCACCACCAAGTACCCGAAGACGCTGCGCACCTTGACCTTCCGGGCAGGTAAGCCGCAAAGCTGGGAGGTGCTCGATCTCGGCTACACACCGCCCTACGCCACAATCACAGGCGGCATCTTCGAGTTCGGCTTCTCGGACAGCATCCTCCAGATGTATGCGGCGTTCTGCGACGAACTGGTGCACGGGCGAGCCGGGATGCGGCAACCATTTGCGTGTGCCACGCCCGAGGAGACGCACCTGCATCACCGCGTGCTGACGGCCGCGCTGGCATCCGGCCGCTCCGGCAATACCACGGCCATTGCATAGGACGGAGGCGTTGCCACGACCATCATGTTCATCCCGGACATGCGCCCAGGAGAACCTGGGCTAACCCCTCAACCGATTTTCTGAGAAGTCCGCCACGAGACGCGCCTACATCCGTCGGTTCAACGCAGCCAACGTCGGGTAGACGTCGGCATAGAGCGCAGCCTTCTCCGCGTACTGCGGCTGCACCTTGGGGTTCGGCTCGTACGTCCGGTTGACGCGCACGGCGCGCGCGACAGCCTCGTCGGTAGAGGCATACAGGCCCGTGGCGACGCCGGCCAGCAGCGCGCAGCCCAGACATGGCGCCTCCGATACATCCATCGCCTTGACCGGCTTGCCCAGGATGTCGGCTTTGGTTTGCAGCCAAAGCGCCGACTTGGCGCCGCCGCCCATGGCTCGCAACTCGCCAATGGCCAGCCCGGCGGTTTCCATGGCGTCGAGGCTCAGCTTGATCTCGTAGGTCACACTGTCGATGATCGCTTTGACCATCTGTCCGCGGGTAGTACTCAGGGTCAGGCCAAGGATGGCGCCTTTGGAATGCGGATCGAGCGCAGGGGTGCCGCTACCCACGAAGTGCGGCAGGATCAGCACCGGCGATGGCCCCTCGACCGCTTCTGCCAGGATCACATCATACGTGCTGCGGCCGCTGCGCCCGGCTTCCGCCACCTCCGCGCGGGCAAAGGTATCGCGGTACCACTTCAGCAGCGCGCCGCCCACCGCTGACCAACCCAGCACAAGGTACATGCCGGCCACGGTATGCGGCTCCACAGGCAGGTTGCTGCGCAGCAGGTTCTGGTCAAGGACGAGCGTCTTCATCGTGGCCGTCACGCACTCCACCGTGCCGGTCGAGTCCATCACCATCCCCTCGCTGGTAGCGCCGACACCCAGCGAGCCGCAACAGTGATCATGCCCGCCACTGACGGCAACGGCGCCGGCTGCCAGCCCCAGTTCCGCGGCGACCTGCGGGGCGATCTCGCCCAGCAGCGTGCCGGAAGGCACCGTGGCCGAAAGCCGCGCGGCATCCAGCCCCGCCAGGGCCAGCATCCCCGCATCCCAGGTGCATGTGCGGATGTCCTGGAGCATGGTGCGGGAAGCCAGGCTATGATCCATGATGGGCGGCAAGCCCATCCGAGTGAAGAGGAAGTCGGCCATGCACAGGAAACGCGTGGCTTTGTGAAAGACCGGTGGATCGTTCTCGCGCAACCACATCAATTTGTTGGCCGTGTACATCGGATGCGGCGGCATGCCGGTGATGGCAAACAAGCGCTCGGCGCCTAGCTGCGCTTCCCACCATTGCATCTGGCTGACGGCGCGCGTGTCGATGGCGGTTATGAAGCGATAGATCGGCTCGCCCGTCACATCTACCGGCAAGACCGATTCACCATGGGTGGAGACGGCGAGCGCGGTCACCTTGTCGGCTCCAATAGCGGCCGAGACTTCGCGCACGACGCCGCTTACCGCCGACCACACCTCGCCAGGATCGAGTTCCATCCAGCCGGGCTGCGGCTGATAGAGGTGATACTCGCGATAGGCCTGGCCGAGGACGTGGCCTTCGAGATCGAACGCGACGGCTTTGCAGCCGGATATGCCAACGTCGATTCCGAGCAGACTCATATCGATGCCTCGCTTACATTCACATTCGCACGCTGCTACCTTCGGACTTCACGCGAATACCTTTGCGGTTCCGCTCCATCCGAAGAAGTCGCGGATCAGCGTGGTTGTCCGTTCATATACGGCTTCTTGCGCAGCCGCGATGCTGCCGGTCGCCTTCAACACCTGCTCGTAGGGTTGGCGGATCTCGGTCGCAACGTTGATCTTGGCGACGCCACGTTTGACCGCGCCGAGCACGTACTCCTGCTCGATGCCGGAGCCGCCGTGCAGCACCAATGGGATGCCGGTAGCCTCAGCCAACGCCTCAATGTGATCCAGAGCCAGGCGCGCCGTGGGCTTTGGCTGATCCTTAAGTCCCGCCGCAACGGCGCCGTGGATGTTGCCCACTGCAACCGAAAGCCAGTCGCAGTTCGTTTCTTTGACAAACCAGGCGGCTTCCGCGATATCAGTGAAACCTTTACCGCTGGCGAAGAGCTCCTCGTAGGGCGGGATAGGACCGGCCTCGTGACCCATCACCGCGCCCAGCTCGGCCTCGCACGGCACGCCGCCACGATGGGCGAGCGCAACTGACTTCCGGGTCGCCGTGATGTTCTCGGCCAGTGACAGCCGCGAGCCATCCACCATCACCGATCCGAAGCCCACATCAACGGCGCACTGAAGCTCGGTCAAGTAGTCGACACGTAAGCCGTCCTCGTCGATGACCGGGATGTGATCCTGGTGCAATCGCAAGTGCCGGGCATCCTGCCATCTATCGAACTCCGCCTTGATCGCTGCCTGGCTCTGCGCTTCGAACTTCACGAATTCCAGGCGAGCCACGGCGATCAGTGCAAACGCGTCCTGATCGATGATGGCTTTGGTGACCGGTTCCATCATTGGTAAGTAGGGGATGTTAAATGCGGGAAGCGCAATGCCGGCGCGATACGCTCGCCGGATCGCCGTTGCGGTAGAGAGTGGCGCAGCAGCACTATCGGGCATGGGTTTCTCCCGGAGGCAAAAGCTGGTAGGGACGAAGCAGATAAGCGGAGTGTGTCAACCGCCCCACGGATGGATCGATATCTTCACGAACGCGTCGAGCACCGTAGTACGGCGGCCGGCCCGCCGAGCAGCCAGTATACAAAGAACAACCTCTTGCGTCAAGCGGCCGGTTCGGGTCGTCCAGGGCGCAGTCGTGTTGCCGCCTACAACTTCGGCCGGCAGTAGAAACGGCGGCCCCAGGGAGCGGCAAGCCGCCCTCATCCCACCGCACTGATCTTGAGGGCTGGTAGTCACGACTTGAGTCGTGCATCACGCCACGCACAGCGACTGAGCACCATTGGAGCCCCCAGATCCCCTCGTGGGCTTCCATGCCATGTCGGGCACCGACCACGCGCAGGGACAGCATCTCATCACCGCACGAGAGTAAGCACATCGGAATCTTCCTTACTGTCGCCGATGAATAATCTTTGTATATTGTTTGCATACTGTCAGTCAAATCGTGTGACCCAACAACATGTCTGTATGAAAGGAAAAGGGTGAGATGAGAAAATTCAGTTTGCTGTCGATGATGCTCATAGTAGCGCTATTCGTAGTTGCCTGTGCCCCGATGCCGGCCGCTGAGCCGACCAAGGCGCCGGCCGCTGCGGCGCCGGCTACCGCGG
>JALOOE010000351.1 GCA_025454565.1 Anaerolineae bacterium | reverse complement strand
GCGGCAGCCGCGACTCACCAGATGATAGGCGGTACTGACACCCATGACGCCGCCACCGATGACCACGACGTCTGCGGTTGTGGGTAACATAAACTCTCCGAGCGAATCAGCGAATCAGCGAATCAGCGAATCAACGAATCAATGAATCAACCAACGCTGATCCCTGACTCCTGACTCCTGGTTCCTGACTCCCGCTCTCTGCCTACGAGCGCAGCGTTGCCACCAGCCGCAATGGATTGAGCAAGAGATCGAGCGCGCTCTGGATACTGGTCGTGACGACGTCCGAGACTTGCAGCGCGTCAACTGCAGCGCCTTCCGGCCCGATCACGGCAATGCCAAGCGCGGCCGCCTGCAACATCAGGCGGTCGTTGCGGCCGTTGCCGACGCAGACCGTCTCGTTACGCCCCAGTTGGGAAACGTAGGCCATCTTGGCGTGATTCTGGCCCGTCTGCGGCAGGACTCGGACGGTGATCGGCAGGATCTTCAGGGCAGCCTCCACGGTGCCGAAGGTATCGGCCGTGACGACGTGGATCGACAGGTGCTTCGACAGGGCGATCAGGCGCTCGGCAACCCCGTCAAGCAGGATGCCGTTGCTTGCCAGAGTTCCGTTGTAATCCAGGACCAGGAAGCTCAGGGCCAGCCGCCCGTCCCCCGGGATGGTGACTTCAATCATGCAATCTCCTCAGATAGCGCTGCGCGCGGCAATTCAGCCCGGCGCGTGTGGCGCAGGCCACATGGGCGACTTATGGCAGTGCACGAGCTGCCAGCCATCCGGCCGCCGGTGGAAGACGCGCGTCTCATTGTGTTCGGTGTGACGCACCCCGGCATCGCCCGTGTAGCGCATGAGCAGCGTATAGCTGACAATGGCGATATCGCCGTAGAGTTGCACCTTCGGCGCGAGCACCTCATGCTCCACCTCGTAGCGCTGTCCGGCCTGACGCCGCGCCTCGGCGGAGCGGAAATTGGCGCCGGTCTCCCGCAGGTGGAAGTCGATCCCATCGATGCGTTGGGTGCTGATGTACCACTCATAAAAGGTCACGTCCTCGCCGGTGGTCGCCCGATATGTCGCCAGATCCCCGGCCCAGACGCTCTTAAGATGCCGATCGAGCACGGCGAGGAGCTCTTGCTCCGAATTGCTTGTATCGTTCACTCGATTATCCTCGTTCTTGACAGGGTGACACGGCGACATGGTGACATGCTGCTAGACTGCGTCTCCCACTCACCCCTTCACCCGCTCACCCTCTCACCTCGTCATCCGTACACCGGCGTCACCAGCCCCATCTGCTCCGCCAGCGCATTCGCCTCGGCCGCCAGGATGATGTCGTTGGCGTAGGCTTGGCGTTGCGGCGGCACCTGCTCCCACGTGCCGCCGCTCTTCAACAGCCTCAGCACGTTGCCGATGCCCCAGTTGTATGCCGTCAGCATCCAGTACAGCTCAGGCCGGTTCTGTCCCGCCAAGACGTCGCGAAGGTAGGCCAGGATGGCCGCCGCCACACGGATGTTGCTTTCAGGGTCGAAAGGATCGATGACGCCGAGTTTGGGCGCCCATTCGTTCCAAGTCGCGGGCAAGATCTGCATCAGCCCCATGTCGCCGGCCGCGCCAACCGCCAACGCGTTCATCCGGCTCTCGCGCCAGGCTTGCTGGGCCAGCAGACGCCAGTCCAGGCCGCGCTCGGCTGCGATTGTCTGGAAAAGGGCCTCGTATGCCATAACCATCCCCGGAGACTGGCAGCTCGAAAGCGAGGTTGGGAAGGAGCAGCCGCCGCTAGTTGAGCCTCACGCCATATCCGAGACCGATTATAGCACGGCTGCGAGCGGTTGGAAACCGCGACGGACATCGACAGAGACCATCTGCACAAGGCCCTCTTGCCCTGGTTGGGTGTTTGGCGAAAATCACCCCACTATGCTAGACTTGTATTGCCATTTCCTGAGACATCTAGCGGGCAACAGTCTCGAGCAGCGCTGCGATGGGGGGTTCCGTGGGTCAGAAAACCAAGATCGGCGGCATCATCCAGAACGATCAACTGGCCAGCATAAGCGTGTTGGCGGTCAAGGATCGGCCGGGGATCGCCGCGGCCGTGCTGGATGCCTTGGGCCAGCGTAACATCAACGTCCAGTTCGTCGTTCAGGTGATCGATCAATCGGATCAGGCACAGATGGTGCTTTGCGTCGATCGCACCGATCTGTCGGCCAGCCTGGCTGCCATCGAGACCCTTCGGCCCGAGCTCCAGCCTGCGGCCGTGACACCGCGCGCGGATGTGGCCGCTGTGGCCATCTTCGGGCCGGATTTCCGCGAGCGTCCCGGTATCGCGGGGATGATGTTCCGCTCTTTGGCCGCCAAAGGCGTGAACATTCTCGCCATCAGCACCTCGATTTCGACCATCAACTGCATCGTGGAGCTTTCCCGGCTGCACGAGGCGCTGGCTGCCATCAACGAGCAATTCGACCTGCCTTGACCACTGAACTCAAGACATCATCGCCACCATGCATCGACGCCCAACACTGACGCTGATCGTCTTATCAACTCTGCTTGTCCTGTTGACAACCACCGCATTGGTGGCCTGCGCCGAGACGAGCGCGCCACCCCGTGCAACATATGCGCCGCCCTTCTGCCCCAATCCCGCCCGCATCCCGCGCCCCGTAGCTCCCGCTGAAAAAGTATCGCTGCCCATCTTGATGTATCACCACATCACACGCCTTCCGCCTAACGCCAACGCGACATGGCGGACGTTGACCGTGACGCCGGAAGCGTTCGAAGCGCAAGTCAAATGGCTGGCCGACAACGGCTATCACGCTATCTACTTCTCGGATCTGGTCGCCTACTTTCGCGATGGCGTGTCGCTGCCCGAAAAGCCCATCATTTTGACATTCGACGACGGCTGGACCGATGACTATACAGTCGTCTATCCGATCCTGCGGAAGTATTGCATGGTAGGCACCTTTTTCCCGCCGGTCGCCTGGGTGAATCGCTCCAACGGATCGAAGGTGATCACATGGTCGATGATCGAGGAGATGAGCCGGGGGGGCATGGAGTTCGGCAGCCACACTATCAACCATTACCTGCTGAACGAGCAGACGGCGCAACGGATCACCGAGGAGTTGGTCGGCTCGAAAGCCGCGCTCGAACAGCACGTCGTCCTGCCCGTAGTCGCCCTGGCCTATCCGGGAGGCGGGCACAATCCGCTGGTCGTGTCATTGGCGCCCAAAGCCGGATACGGTGCGGCGGTGGGGGTCAAGGCCGGCGTAGAGCAGGCGCATTCCGACCTCTTCCTCCTGCACCGAATCACGATTCCCTACAGCGACGACCTGAAGGCATTCGAGCGGCGGATCACACCCAAGTCGGCGCCCAATGCGCCGGTTCCGCCCGCGTCTATCAAGAGACCGTAGACGTGCGTCGGCCCGAGCGCAGGATGGGTACGATAAACTGCGTGGGGTGGGGAGGTGATGCGCTGAAGACTCAGCCGGCGGGGCGACCCGGGGAGACGCGATCCAGGTAGATGATGATCGTCAGGTGCGTGCCGACGCCCACCGTCGATTCCAGCTTCATCACATCGGCGCAAGATTTGATATTTGGCAGCCCCATGCCGGCGCCGAAACCCATCTCGCGCACCCAATCGGGCGCGGTCGACCAGCCCGGCTGCATCGCCTGCTCGATGTCGGGGATGCCCTGCCCTTTGTCCAGCGCCTCGATTTTAATCCGGTCGGGGCGTACTTCGGCGACGATCTCACCACCCTCGCTGTAGACGACGATGTTAATCTCCGCCTCATAGGTCGCCACGGCCACGCGACGAATGATCGACGGATGAATGCCCAGGCGGCCGAGGGTGCGTTTCAGGCCGCTGGAGGCCTCTCCGGCATGGCCGAAATCGCGCGGCTTGACCCGATAGCCAAAGACCAGCGCCATCTCATCGGCGATGATATCCTCGAAGATGTGGCTGGCGCGATAGCGGTGGATTTCTTCCTCTCGGTAGGTCACCTCCAGCCGCTTC
>JALOOE010000350.1 GCA_025454565.1 Anaerolineae bacterium | reverse complement strand
CGGCGCTGGGCAGTCGAACATGGCTCCCAGGCCGCAGGGGCAGCCGGAACGATTTTGGCGAAACCGGCGTGCCGACCGAAGGAGGATCAAGTGGCTGCTCTGACGACAGGGATACAGCGCGAGCGCCCGGTGCCGGGCGCTGCTCCGTGGGACCTCGATCAGGTGATCGAGCAGATTTGGCGCGAACTGAGTGGTAAGGTGAGCCGCGACACAATCCAGCAGGTAGTCTCGGACGTGGCTCCCAGGTATCAGGATGCCCAGATCTTGACCTATGTTCCGATCTTCATACGTCAGGACGCGCTCAGCAAGCTAACCGGCCGCAAGTAGTTGCGAAGCCGGATGTCGTTACCGGCCATTCTCGCAGGACCAGCGATTCGCTATCCCGGAATGGAAGCAAGAAGGGCTCCGGCAATTCGTCAGGTTGCCGGAGCCCTCGCTTTTGTCCAGATTGGCCTTACTGACTATTCGTTCGCCGGCTTGTGGCAGTTCGTGCAGGTTTCCTTCGTGAAGCCTTGATGATTCTGCGGCATCGCCAGCCGGCCCATGTCCAGCGCATGGCAGGTGTCGCAGTTCACGAACTGACCGGCGCTATCGTGCGGCACGAGCGGCCCGCCGCCTACGGCGCCCCCGGCGGCTGTCGCTGCTGCGGCCCCTTCCGCGGCGGTCGGCGCAACGTGGCAGTTCACGCACATCTCGTTCGTGTACGCCGCGTGGTTCTCGGGCATGGCGCGGTTGCCGCCGATGGCATGGCAGCCGCTGCAATTGGTGTAGGCGCCGCCGACCAGGTGGGGCACCGGGGATGCTCGCCCGCCGCCCGGCGCGGCCCCTGCCTCAGGTGTGGCCGTCGCACCCTCCGCTGCCTTCTGGGTCTGCTCCTGTGCGGCCAACTCCGCCGGTGATGCCGCCCTGTGACACGTCAGACAGGTGTTCGCGCTGTAGGTCGTGTGGCTCGGGGGCATGCCTCCCTTACCGACTGCATGACAACCGGCGCAGTCGGACATTTCCTCGTTCACAGGATGGGCGATCAGCGGGATGACCGGCTTCCGGGTGACGGCTCCTGCTTCGGCATTGCGGTCCGCGAGAACAGTGACCAGGCCGAAAACCACCGCGACCCCGATGAACGCGGCAACGACGATCCCGACCATCGCATGGGTAATCTTGTGATGCATGGCTGATTATCCTCCGCTCATACCATGTCGAAGCGTTCGGTGTTGACCTTCTCTGCCGGCACACCGATTTCGGGAAGAATCTTCTCCATCGCATTCATCATGGGCGTGGGCCCGCAGATGAAGTAAGTCCAGCGCTTATATTGCTTCGGCGGTAAGTGCTTGCGCAGGATGTCCGCGCTGATCCGCCCGGTCTCGCCCTGCCAGGCGGGCGATGGCTCCTCCACGACGTAGACGACCTTCAAATTCATGGGCTTCTGCAACTCGAGCAGCTCGTCGCGGAACGTCAGGTCATCTTCGTGGCGCGCGCCGTAGAACAGGACGACCGGCCGCACATCCTCGCGCTCGATCATGGTCAGCAGCATCGAGCGCAGCGGGGTGACACCCACGCCACCGGCCAGCAGCACGTAGCCGGGGCCCTGTTCCCGGTCCAGGGTGAAGACGCCGTACGGCCCGTCGAGCCAGACTCGCTGCCCCGCCTTGATTCCCGGCACCGTCTTCCCGGACCAGCCGCCAAGATTCTTGATGGTGAACGCCACCTCACCGGTCGCGGCCGCCGTGTCTCCACTGGACGACATGGAAATGGGATGCTGCTCGAAGTTGAACGGCGAACTGCCGAGGTTGATCCAGGCGAACTGGCCCGCTTCGAACCCACCAGGCCAACCTTTGTGGCCGACCGGCTGTAAGCGTAGCGTACGCGCGTCGCCCAATTCTGCCCGGTTCTCCACGACCTTCCACGGCTTGCCGAGCAGGCGCAGCGGTTTGAACAGCCTGTAGTACGAGAAGAGGCCGATCAGCAACAGCAAATACGCGGCCCAGAGGATCTTCATCGGCGTCATCTGTGCGTACCGCCCGACGCCAATGATGTGGATCGCGGCCGCAGCAATGAGTGCAATCGTCAGCAACCCGTGGGTGATTTGCCATACCTCGTAGGGGATCTTCAGCTTCTTGCGCCACACGGACAACCCGATGAGCAAAGCGACCAGGAGAAAGGCTACAGTTCCCAGGACCACCGACCACGGCACCCCCGATACTGGCAGCAGGATGCGCCACGGATAACCGCTCACGACGAGCAGCAGCGGATGAGCCAGCACCATCAGGAATGCGGCCATGCCGATCTCCTTGTGGAACTGCTGGAGGACATCCAGGCCAAATGCCGAGGCCGCCGGCTTGAAGCGCGAGATGAGCGCAAGCTCCAGCGCCATGATCGCGAATCCAACGTAGCCGAGGCCCGCGGACAGGTTGACCAGGAACGAATCGGACGCGCCGGCTGGCCTGAAAACGCTCCCCACGAGCAATGGGAGCAAGATCATGACCAGGTAGAACCCAAACCAGACGGCGCCGCGAAGCAGGACTTTCATCGTTAGCTCCGTTCACGAGTGATAGAGAAATACTACCATAATGATGCACTCTTTCTCTTTATCGGCGGAACGGTGCAGGCGCTAGTAGTGACCTGTATGATCCGCTAGGAAATGCAGCCAGCCGCCGAACACGTCTGCACGACTATCCATTAATCGTGGTGTACAACTCTCGATTCCGATAGGACACCCGCCGTGACAACTGACGTACACTGGATGGGCAAAGAACCTCGGGCGCGGCGTCGGTCAACCGTTACGCCGGCGCACCCATCTGCTGGGAGTCGCATAGGGAGGATAGCGGTGGCAACTACCTCAGGAGTGCGGTCAGGACAAGATACGCTGGTGATCAGAGATCGGAGGTTGCACTTCGTGAGCGCCCAGGCTCGACCTAGCCGTGCGCGGTGGGGCGCCTTTGTTCTCGTAGTTGGTGGCATCGCAACCGTTGTCTTCCTCCGCACTTGGCTGCACGCGCGCGCCGTGAAACGCTACTACACGCTGGACATGCGCCGCTTGCACGAGAACCGCCTCGCCACCGCGCGCGACGCGATTTGACATAAGGAGTGTCTTCGTGACATCAGCAACCGTTCCTTCCGCCGCCGGACCGCGCGGCCTGCGCCGTTGGGTATTTCCCTGGACGGCCGGCTTTCAGCGGAGCTGGCTCTCCGCAGATTTGGTTGCCGGCATTGCGTTGGGCGTGGTCATGATCCCCCAAGGGATGGCCTACGCCGAGCTGGCCGGTGTGCCTGCTGTGGCGGGCCTCTATGCCACGATGGCGGCCATCATCGGGTACGCGATCCTCGGTTCCTCGCGCCAGCTTGTGGTGGGACCCGACTCTTCGACCTCCACCCTGGTCGCGGCCGCGTTGCTGTCAATCGTCGGCGCCGGCGCGGCCCCGGAGCAGATCCTGGCGGGCGCGGCCTTCATGGCCGTCGTCGCCGGGGTGCTGCTGTTGCTTGGCGGCGTGGTCAAGGCCGGCGTCATCGCTAACTTCCTCTCCAAACCGGTGCTGGTCGGGTACCTGAACGCCCTCGCGCTGACTATCATCATCAAGCAACTGCCGAAGATTCTGGGATACAAGGTAGAAGCCGAAAACCTCATCGCGGCGACGATCGAGCTGGTGCGTAAGCTGCCCCAGACCGTGCCGCTGTCGCTGGCCGTAGGCGTCGGCTGCCTCGTCATCATCTTTATCTTCAAACGCTGGATCCCCAAGATCCCGGGCGCGCTGGTCGCGGTCGTGCTCGCAACCATCATCTCCGCAGTGTTCAACTTCCAGGCCATGGGGCTGAAGGTCGTAGGCGTCGTGCCATCGGGCCTGCCCTCTTTGTCGTTCCCCCGGATCGATCTTGCCGATCTCGGGCTCTATCTCTTTCCGGCTTTCGCCATCGCGCTGATGGGTTTCGCGGACACCGCGGTGGCTTCGGAGCTATTCGCGGACCGCAACAAGTATGAGGTCGACGCCGATCGCGAC
>JALOOE010000012.1 GCA_025454565.1 Anaerolineae bacterium | reverse complement strand
GGTTCACCACACCCCGCATCGCGCGGTTCGTGGATGAGAAACGAGTAATGCCCAACCGACACAGACAGAAGTGGCCGACAGAACTCAGTCACGTCGGGCGCGCCTTGTCGCTCGTTTGATGTGGATGATGATAACAGAACATTAGTTCTATGTCAAACTGAGAAAAACGGGGATGTCCTTCGCAGTGAGAGACATCCCCGCTGATCCTGCAGTGCGTCAGGCCTGGTTGGGCGGCCCGCTGCGGCTCATCGCATCCAGCTCGGCTTCGAGCACGTCGAGTTGGTCGGAGAGGGACTGAAGCTGCGTGCGCGTCGGGACGCCGTGATCCGAAAGTGCACGTTGCACCGATGCCTCACCCGACCAACCGGCCGACGCCAACCGATTGCTCAACCCGACCAGTTTATCGCGCAGATGTATCCCCTCTTCCTCCCGCAACTCCCCGGCCCTGACCAAGCTCTGGATGCGCTGCTCGATCTCCTCATCCACCTGGCGCATCAGATCGAGCGGTATTTCGAGCGCCCGGCGTACTGCCGCTACGGTATCTCCGCCGGCCTGAACCAGCCCAGCAAGCACCGACTGCGGCAGGAAACCGCTCTGCTTCTTCTCCTGCTCGACGATCACCTGCATGAGGATCAGCGCGGTGAGGTCTTCACCCGTGGTGTAATCTACCACCTGCACCTCGGCGCCGCTGCGGATCAGTTCGGCGATGCCATCCAGGGAGACGTATTGCTTGGCGGCAGTGTCGTACAGTTTGCGATTCGGATAGCGCTTGATGACGGGCATGCGAGCCTCTCTTCGATTCTCGGGACAATGGATGCACTGCCTCCGCTGGACAAATCCGGAAGTGTGCAAACGCGAAAGGAGAGGAGAACGATTTCTCTCCCCTCCTTCACCACGGAAGATGGCAGCCAGTCTACGCTGTCTTCTTCAGTTCGTCAACTTTCTTCGTCAGCGCGGTAATCTTCGCGCTCAGCGCCTCGATCTCATCCTTGGTCGGGATGTTCATCCGGCTCATGACATCCTCAACACGCTGGTCGAGTATATCTTCCGCCTTCTTGCTTTGCTCGCTGGCCTGCTTCTTGCGGCGCTCCATGACATCCTTCATCATCTTGCGACCGTCAGCCTCGGCGATCTCGCCGCGCTCGACCAGCTTGCCCACCAGATCTTCCATGTCCTCCTTAGCCAGCGCCACCGCACCGATGCCCGCCAGCAACACCTTATGCACGGCATCCACCAGCGGATTGGCCTCAGCAGGTTTGACCTCGGTCACCTGCTCCTCCGCCTGTTTGGCTTCCTTGGCTTTCGCTGCCATCTTTTCCCTCCTGGATGATGTGTGTGATACGTCTGTGTATGACGCATTGCGTCAAAGACAATATAACACATCGCGTCATGACTGTCAAGTACATCGCGGATGCGATTGCGACGTGCTTCTTCAGAGGACGAGACGCTTTTGACGGTCTCATGGGGGCAGGCTATAATGCTCTTAACCGAACAAGTTTGTCGGCAGCCTGTCTCGAAATCCTGCCGATTGGGGCGAAACTCATCGCAACGTGATTGGACCTGCCTGCGCTATAGCTGAGCGCCCAGGAGAGAAGAACCATGACCGATCCACAGACCGTCCTCGTGACAGGTGTCGGGGGCTACTGGGGCGCACGCCTGGCGGCCCGGTTGGCGGCCGAGACCGATCTGCGCGTGCTCGGCATCGACGCCACACCGCCTGCCAATCCCATTCGCGGGCTGGATTTCATCCAGGCGGATGTGCGCAATTCGCTGCTCGTTGAGTTGCTCCGAGACGAGGGCGTGACCACCGTCTGTCACCTCTCATTCATAGAGGCGGAGCGGCACAGCGAAGCGAACTTCGATCTGAATGTGATCGGCACGATGAAGGTCTTCGGCGCGTGCGCCCAGGCCGGCGTCCGCCAGGTGATCCTGAAGAGCAGCACAGCCGTCTATGGAGCAAGCCCAGCCAACCCCGCCTTCCTGACCGAAGGCTATCCGCTGAATGGCAGCCGCCGGACCGGCACGCTGCGCCACCTGCTCGAAATCGAGGCATTCTGCAATGGATTTCGGGGCCAGACGCCCGACATGACGGTGACCACCTTGCGCTTCGCCAACATCATCGGCCCGACTGCGAAAACCCCGATGACCCGCTTCCTGAGCACCTCGGCGACACCCAGGCTGCTCGGCTTCGACCCGCTGCTGCAAGTGATCCACGAAGATGATGTGATCGGCGCGCTGGCACACGCGGTCATGCAGGGTGCTTCGGGCATATTCAATATCGCGGCTGAAGAGCCGATGCCATTGAGCCGGCTGACCGCGCTGGCCGACAAGGTCGCCCTGCCGATCTTCCACCTGGCCGTCTATTGGGGCAATCCGCTGCTCTCAGGGATCGGGGCGCCGGTCAAACAATTGTGGCCCATCGAGCCGGATTATCTACGTTTCGGATGGGTCGGCGACCTGGCGCGGATGCGAGGCGTGTTAGGCTTTGCGCCCCAATATACCGGCCCGGAAGCCGTGCGCGCTTTCACCGCCCGACAGCGGATCGCGCGCTATGTGCCGGCAAGCAAGGATCTGGTCAAGGATGAGGAGTTGCTGGGTGATACCCTCGAGCGCCGTCGACGAGCCCGAGCCATCAGTGCGGAGACGGCGCCAGCCCCACCCGCCCTTCCCGCTGAGCCGCCTCCGGCGCACGTTGGCGCCCAAGCGCCGCTTGAGAGCATTGACGACATTGAAGATCGGACCGAGGAGGTGATGCTATGAGCGCCGACGAAACGAGAGATCGTTGTGCTGCCCTGACTCACGCGGGCGCTCCCTGCAACAACTACCCGCTGCCCGATTCGCTCTACTGCCGCGCCCATCAGCCAAGTGCGGAACAATCGGCGGCCGCTGCCGCGGCCGCTGCCGCCGCAGAAGACGCCCCCTCTGAAGCACAGATGCAAGAGCAATTGATCGAAGAGCTGAACAAGCTGATTGAGCGGGTGAAAGCCCTCGCGCCGGACTACACACCGCCCTTCTCGCCCCAGGGGATGCTCGGAGCATTCAGCGAAGACGTGGGCAGCCTGATCCCCGAGATGGGCAAGGGGCTGGTGGAGCGACTGCGCAAGAGCCCGGCCGCCGATTTTCTCGATATCGAGACGTACAAAGGCCTCTGGTTCCTGGTGAACTACACCGTGCAAAGTCAGCTAGACGTGATCAAGCGTCACATGTCAGGCGACTATGAGACCGACGAGTGGGGCCTGGACATGGACTTCGTCAACGCGGTGTTACCCTTTCTCACCTTCATGTACAAGAGCTACTGGCGCGTCGAGACGACCGGGATGGACAACGTACCATACGAGGGCCGCGGGCTGCTCGTGGCAAACCACTCCGGGACTCTGCCGTGGGATGGCGCCATGATCGGTACGGCGATCTACCACGAGCATCCGATGAACCGCCTGGTGCGCTCCCTGTATGCGACCTGGTTCCCCACAGTGCCGTTCGTCTCCGAAGTACTGATGAAGGGCGGACAAGTGCTGGCGAACGTCGACAATGGTACGCGGTTGCTGGAGCAGAATCACCTGGTGGCGGTCTTCCCGGAAGGCTACAAAGGGGTGAGCAAGCTGTTCAAGGAACGCTACCAGCTCGCCAGATTCGGGCGTGGCGGTTTCGTACGGATGGCGCTCGCCAGCCAGGCGCCAATCATCCCGGTGTCGGTCGTCGGCGCCGAGGAGACCTATATCGTGGTCCACAAATCGCGCACCATCGCCAAGCTGATCGGCTTCCCGTTCTTCCCGATTTCGATCACCTGGCCGTGGCTCGGCCCGCTGGGTTTCATCCCGCTGCCGACAAAATGGTACATCGACTTCGGCACGCCGATCCCAACCGATCAATATGGCCCGGATGCGGCGAACAACTTGGCGCTCGTTTCGCAACTCACGGATCAGGTGCGCAACGTCGTGCAGGAGATGATCTACATGCGCTTGAGCCAGCGCAGTTCCGTGTTCCTGGGCTGATCCGATTCTCGACATCATGGGCGACGCGTCTCCGTCTGGAGACGCGTCGCCCCGCGATAATCAGCATTCGGCGGAGACCAGTCTCACCATGCCTTTCTACACCAGCACCGAGCAACTCTATGCTGCGACAAGCATTTTCTTCGAACGCGTAGGCAAAGAGTTTCCCCACGCGGGAGACGCGCTCCTCAAACAGAAGATGACGGTGCGGCTGTCTACTGTCGAGCCCGTCGGCGTGTTCGGGCTCGATGGCCGGCACGCGCCGCTGAAAACCCATATCGGCGCTGTCCCGTTCCGCCCCGACCTCGACATCGAGATGCCCGCCGACCTGCTGCACGCCACCCTCATGGGCCAGGCATCGATCAAGAGCGGCCTGGCAAGCGGGAAGCTGAAGGCGCGAGGCGCGATTTTGAAGGCGCTTTCGCTGTCCAGCCTCTTTCAGCAGGGCCAGAAAATCTATCCTCAGGTCTTGCGCGAACAAGGCCTCATCAAATAAGCGGAGTTCTCATTGTCCAATTCACTCAAATCCCAATTCTTGCTCGATCCCGACGTCGTCTTTCTGAACCACGGCTCGTTCGGCGCCACGCCACGGCCCGTGCTGGAGGCCTGCCAGGGCTTCCAGCTCGAGTTGGAGCGCGAACCGGTCCGCTTCCTGAGCATTCGCGCCCGAGAGTTGCTCATCGAAAGTCGGGCCGCGCTCGCCGAGTATGTCGGCGTCGGCACTGATGACATCATCTACTTCCCCAACCCGACGACAGCCATCAACGTCGTCGCCCGCAGCCTGGCCGACGCTTACTCGACAGGCAACGGCAAGAGCGCGGAGGGCCGACCTCCGCTGCGGCTGCGCGCGGGGGACGAAATCCTGACCTCCGATCATGAATACGGCGCGATGGAGCGCACTTGGCGCTACGTGTGCTATCGCACCGGGGCGCGCTTTGTGCAGCAGCACATCCCAACGCCGGTCACCACGCAGGCCGAATTCGTCGAGCGGTTCTGGTCGGGCGTCACGCCGCGCACGAAAGTTATCTTCCTCAGCCACATCACCAGCCCGACCGCGCTGATCTTCCCGTTGGCGGAGATTTGCCGCCGTGCGCGTGCCGCGGGCATCCTGACGGTGATCGACGGTGCGCACGCGATCGGCCAGATCCCCCTGAATTTGGCTGAGTTGGACGCCGACATCTATACCGCAGCGTGTCACAAGTGGCTCTCCTCGGCCAAGGGCTGCGCCTTTCTCTACACACGCCCGGACATACAGCCCTGGCTCGAACCGCTGGTAGTCAGCTTTGGGTGGGAAAACGATCACCCCGGCCCCTCGCGCTACGTCGATTGGCATCAATGGCAGGGCACACGCGATCTCTCGCCTTTTCTATCCGTGCCTGCCGCCATCAAGTTCCAGAAGGATAACGACTGGGATGCAGTGCGCCGGCGCTGCCACCTGATGGCGATCGACACGCGCCGCCGGATTCACGCGTTGAGTGACCTCGAACCGATCTGCCCGGAGCCGGTCGTACCGCCGGCCGGTGCGGCCATCCCCGACAGCGCGGCATGGTTTTGTCAGATGTTCTCGGCACGGCTTCCTCAGGTGAATGTCGATTTGCTGCGGAAGCGCATGTGGGACGAATATCGGATCGAGGCGCCGCTCGGCCCGTGGCGGGATCAGGTCCGGCTGCGTATCTCCTTCCAGGGCTACAACGATCAAACAGACGCTGACACACTTGTGGAAGCGGTGACGCGCCTCCTGCCCGCGGTGGCACTCTGATTGGCGACCCCTTGCGGCGCGGCGATCTGATCGAGCGCAAAGAAGCCGTGCGCGCCGAAATCGCCCAGACACGCCGCGGATTGGCGCGCGCCCGCCAGGCCGAGGCGTCCGCAACCGAGCGCGATCGCCGCAAGCATGCTCGTCGGGTTGAGGAGTTGGAGGCGCGCCTCGAGATCCTGATGGCCGAGGAGCACAGCCTCCGACTCCAAATCGACCGAGCAGGCTGAGACGAGATCGCAAAAAACGTACGTCCCATCTCCGGTTCGGCGGAGATGGGACGCAGCGTGGTTCTCGTGGGGTTTGTGCCTCGTTACCTGCTGATGAGCGGCAAGTAGTTGTAGTTGAACTGATTCGCTACCACAGCGGTCACGATCACCGATTGGACCGGATTGAGCGCACTCGGGTCTTGGGCTACCACGACGATCGCGCCACGATAGGTGCCGGGGGACGTCCCTGGCGTCACATTCACAGTCATCACCGTGCGTGTCGTGCCGGAATCTGGCGTGAAGGCTAGCCACGCCGGTGGCGGAACCTGGATGCCGTCGATCATCACGCCGTTCTCAGTCACCTTGGCCTCCCCGCTTGCCAGCTTTGCTTCCAGACCGGTGGCGGCGCTCATCGGCAGCGCCGTAGCGACCCAACCGGTCGGAATGCCTGGCCGCACGATCTCCACCTGGCGCGTGACGGTCGCGGCGCCGATCTGCTGCCAGAGGGACATCTGCGTCGGATAAACCAGGAACCCAGGATCAGGCACAGTGAGGGTAACTGGAATGTCCTGCGGCGAGTTCAATGTGCCGGGTGTCGTCGCTGTGATCCTGATGTTACCCGTGTGCGTGCCGACACCGGCGGCGACCGAGTTGACCGATACAAACAACGTGCCCGGCGTTGTACCGAAGGGCGATCCGACGTTCAACCAGGGAGTGCCCTGGGTCACCTGGGCGGTCCAGGCAATCGTGCCGACGCCGCTATTTCCTATCGCCAGCGGTTGCTGCGGTCCCGGATTCCCCCAGTCCACGTTGAAGCTCAACGAGGTCGGCGATACGGTGAGCGTGGGGGCAGACGGTACGCCGGGCCCATCGAGATTGGCGAGCACCATCACCGGCCAATCGGAGCCAGTAGGTTGGATGCGATAAGATCCGGAGACTTCGGTGAAGCTTTCGTTCTGCCACAACTGTGCGTATACGCGAAAACGATCACTGCGCAGGATGACGATGTCTTCGCGGCCATCGCCATTAACATCACCCGCCCGCACTTGCTTCCAGGAGTAGAAGCCGGGCTCCAGCGCGATTTCGTGGCCAAGAACGGGTACATTGGCGGGATTGACCATCAACAAACTGGTCTTTCCTGCATCCACTGGATCCCGCAGCATGAAAATCACATCCTGCTTGGTGCCGGCCAGGTCTGCCAGGGCCAACGAAGTGAAATTGGGTGAGTAGCGCCACTGCCCATTCTGACCTGGGAAGACATCGGAGAAGCCGCCGCTATACACGTTGAACATGAGCAGCGAATCAAGATCGGCGCCCACACCAGTGCGGAGCAATGCCAGTTGATCTGGAAGGCTAGTGGAGGCAAGCCTGCCGGCTTCCAAGGTGATCCACGGATAGCCGTAGGCTCCCTCGGCGATGGTCGACCAATTGAAACCGTTGTACACCTTGAGAAACGGCGAGCTCCCGCTCGGGTTGCGCACCATAGCCAAATCACTGGCCCCATCGTTGTTGAAGTCACCGGTGGTAATCGCCTGCCACGGGACAGCAAAGGCCTCAGGAGCGCGCATGTCCGCGTTAGCAGCGACATTGTAGACATACAGAAAGTTTGTGTAGTTAGGGGTATACAAGCCGGCCGTGGCGGCAATATCAGCTCTGCCGTCGCGGTTGAAGTCGCCCGTGGTGATCAATTCGTACGTGCCGAAATTGGTCAGAGTCCGCTCAAAGGTCACCGGCGTCTTGCCTGCCTGCGCAGCAAACGGATCGAATATCTTGAGGCGGCCGCCGCTGATGGCGACAATCTGCTCGTAACCGTCGCCGCGGAAGTCGCCGGCTGCGATGTATTGCCAGCCTGTATCGGCGCCCGAATTCCAATTCGCCGCAATCATACCGGCTTGAGGAAACACATCGGTCACGATGATCTGGCCGTTGGGGCTGAGCGTAACGACCTCGTCATGGTGCACGGCCGCCGGCGCATCAGGCTCGGCGCTCGCCACACCGACCGGGAGGGCGAACTGAGTCGCCAGGGGGGCCGCGATGACTGCGAGCACGCACAGCATTGTCCATACATAGGAACGCCGCATGGTTTTGCCTCCTTGATCAAAATGGATTCAGAGGATCGACGTCTTGTTGGGACGACGCCGCCGAACACTTTGTTCCCCGACCCTGCAACCGACCCCAGGGCGCGTGGAACGGCTATGGGGAATTAGGCAGAAGTATAGCACACACTCGAGACGGTGACCAAATGGCTGGTTTTCTGTGCCGAACTATGAGCCCCTGCGCGAGGATCCGCTTCCGCGGTTGCGCGCTCGGCGGCAAAGCGCTAGAATGCGCGGCGGAGATTCAATAGATGGCCAGCATCAAGCCGACTAAAACCCTCGCAATGCGCATCCTCGACGGATACAACGTCTCATATGAGCCGGTCTACTACGAGGTTATCGACCACCTATCCGCTGCCGAAGTAGCCGCCGCCATCGGCATGCCGCCGGAGCAGACCTTCAAGACCCTTGTGGCGCTGCCCGATCGGGTAGGCGCCCGACCGATTCTCGCGCTGGCGCCCGGAGACAGCCTACTCGATCTTAAGAAACTGGCGACAACTGCCGGCGAAAAGAAGGTGCAGATGGCCCCGCAGCGTGAGGCCGAGCGGCTGACCGGGCTGGAGAAAGGCGGCATCTCACCGCTGGCGCTGCTCGACCGAGGCTGGCCAATCATCATTGATGAAACGATCATCCTTTTTGATCGAATCGAGATCAGCGCGGGTAAGGTGGGCGTGGGAGTGATCGTGGAGGTCGAGGGGTTGCTGCGGGTGCTACGCGCCAGGCAAGCCGATATCATCTCATAACTCAAGAGGAGTCCATTACGGCACCAGCGTCAGCGGAATCGGCGTAAAAACGAGGAAGAAGATCGCGATCATGCCCACGGCGAAGACGCGCTGACCGGGCGTCAACTCGGTGAGATCATCGAGGGGCATGTCCTGCAAGCGGCTGAAGAGGAAGACCAACCCCAGCCAGAGCACCCATCCCGACCAGAGGAACGAAAGCCCGACCAGCGCCACCAGGACGCCCCAGGTGACGATGCGCGCGCCTTTGCGCCCCAACAACGCATAGACGATATGCCCGCCGTCCAACTGCCCGGCCGGGATCAGGTTGAGGCCCGTCACCAGCAGCCCGGCCCACGCTGCAAACGCGACCGGATGGATGAAGACGTCCTCGCCGCCCGACGGCAGGATCTTACCGAACATCAGAAACTTCAGGGCGGCGTAGAGCAGCGAGTTACCCTCCATCTGATAGCCACCCGGCGGCAACGGCTGCACCTGGCTGAGGCTCAAGCCCAGCCAGAGCAGCGGCACCGCCAACACCAGCCCCGCCAGCGGGCCGGCCGCGCCGATGGCGAGGAGATGCCGCCGGTTGCGCGGCGGCGCCGACATGCTGATGAACGCACCCAGCGTCCCGAATGGGCCGAACGGCATCGGGATGAAGTAAGGCAGGCTGGTCGAGCTGCCCAGGCGTCGCGCCGTCAGATAATGGCCGAACTCGTGCGCGCCCAGGATCGCCAATATCGTCGCGGCGAACGGCAGGCCATCCAACAGGTTGGTGTTGATCTGCCCCGCCGCGCCCACCCACTCCCACATCTGCGCGCCGACGAAGAGACAAGAGAGCACCGTCAACCCGAACAATGCCAGCGCCAACACCGGCCGCGCCCTGGTCGGCGCGAACGTCACCGGCAGCGCCAGCACCTCTTGGCGGACGCCGTCGTCGCTGCGGCGGAGCAGCGGCGTGCGGTTCAGGAGCCGAAAGCGCGGGAGCAGCCGCTCGTGGGCCTGGTCGGGCGCCACCAGCAAGCGGCCGCGCAGCCGCACGGAATCCGCCGGCGGTACTCCCGCGGTCACGTCGTCGATCGCCATGACATCCGCAGCGGCCGCGGCCAGTTGCTGCGTCAGGTTGGTCGTGTCGTCAGCCATCAAGGGCTACAGCTTCGCCAGCGCCGCGGCCATCTGCGCCAGCGCAGCCCGGATGTTAGCGAGCGAATTCGCAAAGCAGAGCCGCAGATAGCCCTCGCCGTGCTTGCCGAAGGCCGTGCCCGGCAGCAGCGCCACCCCGGCGTGTTCCAGCAGATAGTCCGCCAGCCAGGTCGAGGACTTGCCGAAAGCCGTGACGTTCGGAAAGACGTAGAACGCGCCCTGCGGCGACCGGCAGCGGATGCCGGGGATGGCGTTGAGCCCGGCGACCAGCACATCGCGGCGCTCTTTGTATTCCGCGACAACCCGCGCCACCTGATCCTGCGGCCCGGTGAGCGCCGCCACGCCGGCCCATTGCGTGAAGTCCGCCGTGCAGCCCACCGAGTGAGTGAGCAGTAGATCCACACGCTCGGCCAGCGGCTGGGGCATGATGCCGAAGCCGAGCCGCCAGCCGGTCATGGCATAAGTCTTCGAGAAGCCGTCGCAGATGACCGTGCGCTCGGCCATGCCGGGCAGCGTCGCAATACTCGGCACCGCCTGGCCCTCGAACGACAACCGGGTGTAGATCTCATCCGAGAGCACCCACAGGTTGCGGCGTTGGGCCGCGGCGGCGATATGCTCCAGCGCCGCGAGCGCCATCACGCCGCCGGTGGGATTGCCCGGCGAGTTGATGACCACCAGCCGCGTGCGGTTGGAGAGCGCGGCGTCGAACGCGTCCAGATCGAAGGAGAAGTCGGTCTCTTCCAGCAGCGGCACCGCCACGGGCACGCCGCCGGCGACGTGGATCATCGCCTCGTAGGTCGGGAAGCCGGGATCGGGGTAAATCACCTCGTCGCCGGGCTGCACCAGCGCCAGCGTGGGGAAAAAGAGCGCCGGCTTGGCGCCGGGGCCCACGACGACCTGCGCGGGATCGATCGGGATGCCGCGCTGGCTGCTCGCCTGCTCGGCGATAGCCTGTCGCAGCGGCCGGATGCCCGCCGAAGGTGTGTAACGCGTGCGGCCCTGCCGCAGCGCCGTCACGCCCGCATCGACGATG
Organism: Anaerolineae bacterium; assembly: GCA_025454565.1. Taxonomy (GTDB): domain Bacteria; phylum Chloroflexota; class Anaerolineae; order CG2-30-64-16; family CG2-30-64-16; genus JALOOE01. The sequence goes on along the minus strand of JALOOE010000012.1, from coordinate 4,515 downwards.
TTGGCAAAAGTCGGCCCGTCAGGCTGGCCGATTTCGAGATGGATGATCTGCCGGCCCTGCGCCTCAAGCGCCTGGGCGCGCGCCAGCATATGATATGCGCCCTCGGGCGCCAACTGAGCCACGCGTTCCGCAAAGGTCATAACCGCCTCCCCGCGAACACAAAAAGCCCGGCGCACTCGGCAAACCGGGCTTCGCTGCCTGATGGCAGACGACACGAACTGCGCTAGGACTTACTCAACGCCTGCCAGCGACTTGGCCATGCGGACGGCGGAGCTGGCGTCGGCGGCATAGCCGTCAGCGCCGATCTGCTTGGCGAAGGCATCGGTCACCGGCGCGCCGCCGATCATGACCTTGACCTGACCGCGCACGCCCGCTTCCTCCAGCGCCTTGACGGTGCCGCTCATCGACGGCATGGTTGTCGTCAGCAGCGCCGACATGCCCACAACCTGCGGCTTGTGCTCGAGGGCTGCCTTGACGAACTTATCGGGGGTCACATCGGTGCCCAGGTCAACGACCTCCCACCCGGCGCCTTCCAGCATCATGGCAACAAGGTTCTTGCCGATGTCGTGCAGATCGCCCTTGACGGTGCCGATGATCACCTTGCCGGTCGGCTTGGCGCCGCTGTCGGCCAGGTACGGTTTGAGGATCGCCAGACCGCCCTGCATCGCGCGCGCCGAAACCAGCATCTCCGGCACGAAGTACTCGTTCTCCTCAAACAACCGGCCGACCTCGCCCATGGCTGCGATCAGACCATCCTTGAGGATCACGTCCGGCGCTACACCTTCGGCAAGCGCCTTTTCCACGCCGGCCTTGGCCGCCGGTGCATTGCCGTCGAGAACGGCGTTGTAGATGGCTTCTAGGCTCACCCTGCCCTCCTGTGGGATTTCTTTGGCCGCCTCCGGCGATGCCGGGCGGCGCGAGAGGAAACATAAGAACTACCGGCGCTCACTATACGCCTCTTAGCAGCGCTCGTCCATGACCTTAATCAGGATAACCGACAAGTTCACAGATTGTCGCGCCGAATTAGTATATCACAACGGTGCGCCGTAGAGCAACCAGCCGGCCAACGCGGCCAGCGCCAACACCAGCACGATCGGCACGCGCTTGGTGAGCGCCAACGCCAATGCGCCCAGCGTGATCATAACCCCGCGCCAATCGGTGACAGTCGTGCTGAACAGCGTCCATGCGACGCCGAGCGTCAGGCCGATCACGCCAAGGGTGATGCCAAGGGTGAACCGCTGGACCAGGGGGTGCGTCTCGACCCGGCGGTGCAAGGCGACGACAACCAGCGCCAGCAGCGTCGGCAGGGTGATGGCGATCAGCGATAGCCCCGCGCCCAGCCAGCCATAGGTGAGATAGCCCAGGCTGATCGTCCACAGGCCGTTAGGGCCGGGGCTGATCTGGCCGACGGCGATCGCGACGAGGAAGTCGGCCTCGGTGGCCCAGCCGCGCGCGATGAGATCCTGGTGCAGAAACGGCAGGTTGCCCAGGCCGCCGGTCGAAAGCAGTGACGCTTTCAGAAACAACCAGAAATAGACTAACGGATTCACCGGGGTCATCGCGCGGGCCTGCCCAGCGCACGCCGGACGGTGCGCCGGATAGCGGCCGCCGGGTCGCCCAGCAGCAGCATCCCGCTGCTGCCCGCCAGCGCCAGCACGACCACCGGCGAGGCGTGCGCCGTTGCGAACAGCAGCGCGGAGCCGGCGAGCAACGCCAGATGCGCACCCACGCTGACGCGTCCTGCACGCCGCGCCCGGCCCAACGGCGCCTGCGCCATCTGGATGCCCAGCCCGACGCTGATGCCGATGGTGGCGGGGATCACCCCGCGCATCGCGGCCTTGACGAACGGCCAGTCCCGGATGATGACGAAGCCGGCCGTCATCAGCACGGTGATCATCGCGCTCGGCAGCAGCAGGCCGCAGATCGCCGCGAGCAGGCCGGGCCAGCCGCGCAGTTGGTGGCCGATGACCGCCGTGATCTTGATCAGGTTGATGCCGGGCGAGATCTGCACCAGCGCCCAATTTTTGGCGAACTCGGCGTCGGTCAACCAGCCGCGCGTGATGCAGGCCTGGCGGATCAGATAGAGGGTGGTCGAGCCGCCGCCGAACGACTGGATGCCGATGCTGAACCAGGTCAGCAGGATCTCCGTCAAATGGGGCGGCGGGAGCCAGGGCCGCGGGCCACCACTGGCAGTCGTCATGGTCTTGCTCCGGGCACGGGATGTGCGGCACCGATTGTAACAGGAGATGGCAGCCCGACCAAAGGTGCGCCCGGACATGGTGAACAGTGCGCCCACCGCCCGGAAATCGATTTCCGGGCTACCAAACAGCGCCCGGTCAACCGGGCTGAGGCGCTCCGCCGCGCGATAAGCCCCATTCATGGGGCGCCGTGCTGTAGCCCGGCGACTTCATCGCCGGGCGGGCTGCCGACCCAAATGCCCAGGCGCCGAAGCAGCGCACCCGTCCGAACTTGACCAAACGACTATTCTGGACGCTGCACCGGCGCGTCTTATCGAATGGGTCGCTAGCTCAATTGGCAGAGCATCTGACTCTTAATCAGAGGGTTCAGGGTTCGAGTCCCTGGCGACTCATCGCGTCACCCCGGGCAGCGGGTCAGCCCAGTGCTATATCACCCCCTGCGGTCCGGCAAGACCCCAGGGGGTTTCTTTTTGTCGCTGGTTGAGGGCCGATGAACCCTACGCTTTCCGACACCTCGCCTGAAGCTGAACGCGTCCTGATCGACCTGATGCGGCAGACGCCCGTCTGGCGCCGACTGGAGATCGTCGCCGAAATGAATGAGACCGTGAAGCTGCTTATCCTCAGCGGCCTGCACCAGCGCCACCCGGATGCCACACCCGATGAACTGCGCCGGAGGATGGCCGACATCCTGCTCGGCCCCCAACTGGCCACCCACGCCTACGGGCCGCTGCCGACTGAGCCGGAGCGCGTGCCATGACTCTGCCAGAGCCGATTGCCGTCACCTTATTCGTCACGCGCATTTTGGAGCAATTGGGCGTCGTCTATTTCATCGGCGGTTCCCTCGCCAGCGCAGTTCAGGGCGCGGCGCGGGCCACCGTGGATGCGGATGTCGTGGCCGACTTGCGGCCGGAACACGTTGCTCCATTCGTGCATGCGCTCGGCGATGCGTTCTATTTCGACATGGATACGATCCGCACGGCGGTGAGCACGCGAGGCAGCTTCAACCTGATCCACCTCAAAACCATGTTCAAGGTAGATGTCTTTGTGAACAAGGGACGACCCTTCGACCGGGCGCAGCTCGACCGGCGGGTACAGCAGGGTCTTGTCGCCGATGCCGGGGCTGAGCATTCAGCCTACATTGCCAGCCCGGAAGATACGATCCTCGCGAAACTCGACTGGCATCGCCTGGGCGGCGAAGTGTCGGACCGGCAGTGGCGTGACGTGATCGCCGTGCTCAAGGTGCAGGGCGCGCGCCTGGACGAGAGATATCTGGCGACGTGGGCGGCGCAGCTTGGCGTGGAGGCTCTGCTGGCGAGAGCGATGGCCGAGGCGAAGCGGACCCAGTGAGCGGATGGTGTAGATATTCATAGGGGATGCGCGAAACAAGGCTTTACCCAGGCGGAGGTCACTATGCTGAAAACCATCATCGCGATAGCGGGCGTCCTTCTTTTCGTTGTGGGCCTCGTCCTGGCCATCGGCCTGTTGGCAGGTGCGCTGCGCGCCGCCTCGCTGGATGACACCAAGACCATCCACGCCATGATCGGCGATGACGTTCCGCCGTTCTGCACATGGGAGGCGAGCCTCTCCGAAAGGGTCATGACGCAGAACACGTCGCAAGCTGTGCTGGTGAAGCTGAACAACCCGGCCGACAGGGAGTGCCAGTCGACGATCGCGCTGCGGGCGCCCGGCTTCGAGATCAGCCCCATGCGGGAAGAGCAGAAGATTGCCCTGGCGGCCGGAGCGACAGGCTCGCTTTCCTGGATTGTGTCGCCCCGCAGGACAGGCACCTACCAGATTGCGGTGTCGGACATCCTGAACACTCAAATCCTGGGCGTCACCGTCAAGGATGAATACGGGCTGACAGCCACCCAAGCGAAGCTGCTGGCGCTGGTCGGCAGCGTCCTCGGCCCGATGTTGACGGTGCCCTGGTGGCACGGAGACACGGAGAACACGGAGCTGTCTGAAGAAGTTCCTGATCAAGCGGATGCGGCAGGCGCCCGTTCGGCGCCGGCGAGAGATCGTCGCCGAAAGAATGTCCGACATGTCCTCGAGACCGATCACCGAGGATACGCCGTTCGATGCCAACCGGTCGTACAACGTGCTTTTCAAGGTATCGCCGCGTCCAGATCCTCACCATCGAGGCGCTGCTCCACGGTGCTCAGGTGCAGATGCCGCCGACCGCGCAGACCTTCAAACAGGCGCCGAAGGCGGAAAGCGCCAAGCCGGCGCAGCCGGAGTTGGGTCTATCGATGTGAGCCTGGCAGGGGTTGCCAAACCCCTGGCGAAGCTGAGAAGCGGCCTCAGCCGCTCAGCGCCC
>JALOOE010000349.1 GCA_025454565.1 Anaerolineae bacterium | reverse complement strand
ACTCCGGTGCGCGCGATAGGGGCGAGACGGTCATGGGTGCTCCTTACTTCTCAAACCTGGTCAAATGGGTCAACGCTGGTGACGGCGTGCAAATCATGACGCCGGTAATGCCCGCCATCGCGGCAGGCTCGCGCGCAGCGCGGAGAGAAATTGACCGCTCTGCTCCGGCGATAGCTCAACCTGGGGTGGCCGGACGGCAGTGGGCGGCAGACCGGCGACTTCGGTCAACGCGGTCTTGGTGGCCGGCTGCAACGGGTATGATTCCAGCAGCGTCCGCGCCTCGGACAAGATCGCTTGCGCCGCCTCGACATCGCCGCCGCTCCAGGCCGCCTGCTGCACGGCTCCCGCCAGATCGGGGAAGACGTTGGCGCACGCCGTGATCGAACCGGCGCCGCCATCGCGGCACGCCGCGCCGATCAAGTGATCGTTGCCGACGAAATAGGTCAGCCAGGGAAAGGTCGAACGGATGTGGCTGCCCTGCGCCGGATCGCCGGTGGAATCCTTGATGCCGTAGAGTGCGTCGCCGTGGCTGGCATGCAGCGCCTTCAAGATACCGTCGGTGATCGGCACGCCGGTGGTCTGCGGGATGTGGTAGAGCAGCACCCGGCCGCCGGTCGGCACTGCCGCGTCGATCAGCCGCTGCAACCACGCGATGACGCCAGCATCCGAGGGCCGTTTGAAGTAGAATGGCGGCATCACCAGCACCGCGGTCACGCCGAGCGAGAATGCGTGGCGTGTCAGGTTGATCGCGTCGGTGAGCGCGGAGGCTCCGGTGCCCGGAATCACCAGCATGTCGCCGGCCGCGGCCATCGTCGTTTCCACGACCGCCTGCCGCTCGGCGACACTGAGCGACGCGGCCTCACCGTTGGTGCCGCACGGGATGACGCCCGTGCAGCCATGCGTCTTCAGATAGGCCACATGCCGGCCAAGCCAGGGCAGGTCAACTTCGCCGTCGGCGAGTCGAAAGGGCGTGACGATCGGGGCGAAGACCCCGCGCAATCCGGATTTCAACAGTGCGCTCCTGATCTGCTATGATGCCGGTGAGCGTTAGAAGGTCCGCTCACAGATGGCGAATCGACTTGATGTTACATTTTACCATAATGGAATCCCGTTGTGAAAACAAACGTAGAGGCTCTCCCTTGCAGCATCTGATCCGTGTCTCTCTGCTCTTGTCGGCTGCCTGCTTGCTGCTCGCGGCCTGCTCGATCGCGCCGCGCAAGGCAGTGGCGCCGGACGTCGTCGCGGCCTCAGGCACGCCCGCGGCCCAACCGATCCTGCTGACCTATTGGGAAGAAGAAGGGGATGACGGCGACGTCCTGCTCGACAGCCTGGCGACCGAGTTCATGCGCGCCAACCCGCGCGTCAAGGTGGAACGTGTGCATTTCGGGTATGAAGAGCTGCTCGATAAGCTGAAAACCGCGGATGTGCCGGATCTGGTGCGGTGCTTGAGCGACTGCGCCGGGCCGCTCAGCCAGTCGGGACGGTTTCGCCCGGCCGATGACATCTTCGACCGCGACTTCCTGGAGCGCTTCTTTCCGGGCGCGTTGGCCGCGGCCACGGTGACCGGGACCCTCTGGGGCATCCCAGACAATTATGGCAATCACTTGATGCTCATTTACAATAAGGACCTGGTGCAGGACGTGCCGGGCGACACCGATGCCTGGATCGCTCAGCTCAAAACCCTGACGCAAGCCGATGCGCGCCAGTATGGGCTGTCTTATTACTGGCAGGAACCGTACTGGTTGATGTCGTGGCTCGGTGGATTCGGCGGCTGGCCGCTCGACGAGCGCGACAACCCGACCCTCGACACTCAGGCGATGATCGATGCCTTGCTGTTCACCCGAAGCTTGAAGCTTGAGCATCAGGTCGTGCCTCCCGAAGTTGACTATGACGTTGCGTTCGATTACTTCAAGCAGGGGCTGGCAGCCTATCTTATCGACGGCGACTGGAGCTTGGATCGCCTGCGCGATGCGGGCGTCAACTTTGGCGTGGCACCCTTGCCGAGGGTGAGCGCAACCGGGGTCGATCCGACCCCCTTGACCAGCGGCAAATTCTGGTTCGTGGGGCAGTCGGCCGGCCAAGACGCAACCAGACTCGACGCGGCGCGCCGGTTCGCCGAGTTCATGACGTCGCCGCGCGCGCAAGAACGCTGGCTGGACAAGGCGGGTCGGCTGCCCAGCGCCGTCGAGGTGGCGAAGAGCCCGAAAATCGCCGCGAGTCCCATCCTGACCGCCGAGATGACGCAACTCAGCCGCGGACGCGGCCTGCCGCCCGCCCCGGAGATGCGCTGCGTCTGGAGTGCGCTGCGGCCCGGGCTGGAGGCGGTGCTGGCCGACCGGACGACGCCGGCCGCGGCAGCCAAAGCCATGCAAGCGGAAGCGGTCGCCTGCGTGGAAAAGATGCGGACGAAAGATACGCCGCCGCAGACACGATAGCAACGTTTCGACAACACATCACAACGCACCGGTGCAATGCCCATGCAACCAACTGCCACGTCTCTCGATGCCCGCAACTCCTTGTCGGATCTCTTTGGCGGCCACCCCTGGCTGCCGATGCTGATCGTCTTCATATCGAACACCTGCATGATGATCCTCGAGCTGGTGGCCGGCCGGATCATCGCGCCGTATGTCGGCGTGTCGCTCTACACCTGGACCAGCGTTATCGGCGTGGTGCTGGCCGGGATGAGCCTGGGCAACTACCTGGGCGGCCGCATGGCCGATCGCTGGGCATCCGCCCGTCTGCTGGGCGTGATCTTCCTGCTGGCGGGGCTGTTCAGCGCGGGCATCCTGGCGGCGAACACGCTGGGGCTGAATCTGCCGGATAGCTGGCCGATTGTCGTCCGCATCCTGGCGTTCACGGCGGCGCTTTTCTTCATCCCGAGCATGATTTTGGGCACGATCTCGCCCATAGTCGTGAAACTGGCGATACGCGATCTCGCCAAAACCGGCAGCACGGTAGGCCGCATCTCGGCGGCGGGCACGCTCGGCAGCATCGTCGGCACCTTTGCCACCGGCTTCTGGTTGATCTCCGCTTTTGGCACGCAGGTCATCGTCTGGAGCGTCGCTGTCGTGCTGCTGGTGATCGCGGCGCTTTTCTTTCTACAGGATGCCGGCCGGTCGCGAGCGACCCGCATCGTCGCGGCGGCCGCGGCTGTGATGATCGTCGTGGGCGGCACGGCGCTCGTGCTCAGCCAGGGTTGGTTGAAGTCAAACTGTCGCGTAGAAACCAACTACTTTTGCATCAAGGTCTATGAGGACGATCGCGAGGGTGAACCGGTGCGCGTCCTCATCCTCGACCGGTTGGTGCACAGCTACAGCTCGATCAACAACCCGAAAAAGCTGGTCTACGGCTACGAAAAAGTCTACGCTGAAGCCACCGACTACAAAGCACAGCAGCATACCCCCCTTAGGGCGCTCTTCATCGGCGGCGGCGGCTACACCTTCCCGCGCTATATGGAGGCGCTCTATCCCGGCAGCCAACTCGACGTAATCGAGATCGATCCCGGTGTCACTGAGGTGGCTCACGACCTGTTGGGGCTGGCGCGCGATAGCAAGGTGACCAGCTTTAACGAGGACGCCCGGATGTTTTTGCAGCGGGAGCCGACCACACAGTACGATCTGATCATGGGGGACGCATTCAACGACTATTCGGTGCCGTATCATCTGACCACGCAGGAGTTCAACGAACGGGTGAAGGCGTGGCTGGCGCCCGGCGGACTCTACATGGTCAATATGATCGACGGCCCGCGCCACGATTTTCTGCGCGCCTATGTCAACACACTGCAGCGCACCTTTCCCCACGTCTACGTGATCCCTGCGGTGCGTTCCTGGCAGAATTCGCCGCGCGTGACCTTCGTGATCATCGCCAGCGACAAGCCGCTCGATCTCGACCAGCTTCAGGCGGTGGCGAGGCGATGCTGTTCGACATGCTGCTGAGCCCGGCCGAGCTGGCGGGGATCATGGCAGAAGGCCCGCTGGTGGCACTCACCGACACCTACGCGCCGGTCGATCAGATGCTGGCGCCGGTCTTCCGCGGCGAGGAGGCGCGTCCCGACGGGCCCAAGACATTGCCGACTCGTGTGCCTGCCACGCCAGCGCCGTAACCCTGTGATAGTCTTCCACTGCGACCAGTTCACCTATCCCTTGCCGCCGGACCACCGCTTTCCGGCGCAGAAATACGCACTGCTGCGTGCTCAGGTTGCCGCGATGCTTGTCCCGCCGGTCGTGCTGCGCGTGCCGGACGCCGCGTCGGATGAGCAGCTTCTACACGCGCACGATGCCGAGTATCTGGTAAAAGTAGTCCGCGGCACGCTGAACGAACGCGAGGTGCGGCGCATCGGCCTACCGTGGTCGCCGGAGTTAGTGGAGCGATCGCGGCGCTCGGTCGGCGGCACGATCGCAGCGTGCCGTGCTGCACGGACCGACGGGATCGCGGTCAGCCTGTCCGGCGGCACGCATCACGCCTTCGCCGACCACGGCGAGGGCTTCTGCATCTTCAACGACAGCGTGGTCGCCGCCCGGACCATGCAGGCGGAGAAGCGCGTCCGACGAGTCGTGATCATCGATTGCGATGTACACCAGGGCAACGGCACCGCGGCGATCGTGGCCGATGACCCGACAGTCTTCACTTTCTCGATCCACGGCGCCAAGAATTTCCCGTTCCACAAGGAGCGCAGCGATCTCGATGTGGAGCTGGCGGACTGCGCGGACGATACGACCTACCTGGCGGCGCTGACGACCGGCATGGATACCGTTCTCGCTGCCGCCTGCGCTGATCTGGCGATCTATCTCGCCGGTGCTGACCCGTTTGCCGGAGACGCGCTCGGCCGGCTGGCGCTGAGCAAAGCAGGGCTCGCCGAACGCGATCGGCTGGTCATCGACCGCTGCCGGCGCGCGGGTCTACCGGTCGCGGTCGTGATGGCGGGCGGTTATGCGCGCCAGATCCAGGATACCGTGGACATCCATCTGGAGACCGTGCGCATCTGCATCGCGGCTACACATAATTGACAGTTTTGTGGCCCAAGTATGGTATAATTGCGTACATCGCCGTGTCGCTCATCAAACTCGGAACAAACTCATGCGTGGCCTCGTCCCAAAGACGAATCTGGAAAAGAAGGAGAGAGAAACAATGAAGCACACCTGGATGCCCAAGGCTACCTTGATCGTCGCCTTGGTGCTGGTGGCCGCCTTAGTGGCGGCGTGCAACGGGAATCTGCCCGGATTGCCCGGAGGTCCCGCAACTAAGGCGCCCTCACCGATGCCGCCTGCCGGCAAAGTGACCGCCGCGCCCACCAAGGCTGCCGCCGCGCCGACAGTCGCGGCCAAGACAGCCGTGACCGCCACGGCGCCGATGACGGCCACGGCGCCGATGACCGCCACCAGGCCCATGACGGCCACCGCACCCATGACCGCCACCAAGCCCATGACGGCTACCGCACCGGTGACGGGCACGATCGCCGCTACCACGACCGTAGCGCTGGAAGGCACGCTGTGGAAGATGGTGTCCTACCTCGACAGCAAGGGCCAGACCGTTCAAGCTCTGCCGGACAGCGAAGTAACAGCCACGTTCCAGAATGGGACTGTCGCCGGGAGAGACGGCTGCAACCAGTACGCCGGCACCTATAAAGTGACGGGCAACGTGCTGACTGTCAAGCTCGGCCCCAGCACTATGATGGCTTGCGACCCGAAGCTTATGACGCAGGCGCAAGGGTACCTTGCCGCTTTGGGCAGCTCGGCCACCTATCAGATCACCGGCAAACAACTCCAGATCACCAACGGCGGCGGCAAGGTCGCAGTGACCTACACTCTGCTCGAAAGCACGCCGCTGGTTGGCACGACCTGGCAGGCGACTGCATACAACAATGGCCGCGGCGCGGTTCAATCGCTGGCACTCGGTACCGAAATCACGGCGATTTTCGGCGTTGACGGTACGTTGAGCGGATCTGCGGGCTGCAACAATTATTCCACCACCTACCAGGTCATTACCAGCACCATGAAGATCAGCCCGGCGATCGCCGCGACACGAATGATGTGTCCGGAGCCGGTGATGCAGCAAGAAGCTGCCTATCTGGCCGCATTGCCCACGGTCGCGACGTATCGGATTGAGAGCAACAAGCTGGAGTTGCGCGACGCCAAGGGCGCTCTGCAAGCCAGCTACACCGCCAAGGCCCCAGCGGCTGGCCAGGCGCCGGCAGTAGCAGCCGGACAGGCAGCCACCAAGACCGTCACGACGACGGCTGTGACCACGGCAACCCTGGCAACCCTACCGCTAGAAGGTACGCCTTGGAAGCTGGCATCCCTGCTCAGCACCAGGGGCGGCGCCTTCCCACCGCTGCCCGGCACCGAGATCACCGCGCTGTTCCAGGGCGGCAAGATCACCGGCAGCGCAGGCTGCAACAGCTACTCAGCGCCCTTCAACGCAACCGGTGACAAGCTGACCATCACCGGACCGGCGGCGACAACCCGCAAGGCGTGCCCGCAGCCGACGATGACGCAAGAATCGGCCTATCTGGAAGCGCTCAAAGCCGTCGCCACCTACAAGATCGACGGCGACAAGCTGGAGCTGCGGAATGCGGCAGGCAACTTGGTGGCGAGCTATACCGGGTCAAAGCCGGCCGCTGCTGCGCCCGCCGTCCCCGCGCCCGCCAAGCCGGTCACACCGACCGTGGCGCCCGCTGCGCCGGCCGTTGTTGCGCCTGCGAGCTGCCAAGCCTCAACTCACCAACACGCTGTGGAAGTGGGTGCGCTTCGCCAGCCCGGTGGAATCAGTCGATATTCCGAACCCGGACAAATACACGGTCGTGTTCCAGACCGACGGCAAGGTGAACATCACCGCCGACTGCAACCAGGTCAGCGGCACCTACAAGACGGTCGGGGCGCGCATCCAGATCCAGCTTGGCGCCTCGACGAGGGTCGCATGCCCGCCCGGCTCGATGGCCGATCAGTTCCTCCTCGGCTTGAGCGGCGCCGCGCTCTACTTCTTCGACGACGGCAACCTCTATATCGACATGTTCGCCGATAGTGGGGTCATGAAGTTCGCGAATGGCGGTCCCGCCAAGTAGTTCTTCGGATCCTCGTAGGGGCGACCAATCGGTCGCCCCTACTGTTTCGTGACTTCCACACGCTCCAGCATCGCCCGCACTCGACCGGCGTCCGCGACCGTCCGTGTGAATTCCGGTGGGCGGAGCGCCCCGCCCATGAACGCGCGTGCACTGCGGTATTCCATCGGCCCCTCGACCGTCTTACGCCCGCTGACGTGAATCTCGCGCGCGCCGGTAGCAGCGGCGATCTTGCTGATATTCCGCTCCGTGATGCCGCCGCCGGGCATCACCACGATGCGCCCGCTCGCCTGTCGCGTCAGCTCGACGAGCAAATCGAGCCCTTCCAGGGCCGAGTTTTCCTGGCCGGAGGTCAGAACGCGATCCACACCCAGGCCGATGAGCGCGTCCAACGCCTGGCGCGGCTCGTGGGCCATGTCGAACGCGCGATGGAACGTCACTTCGAGCGGCCGGGCCAACGCGATCAACGCGGCCGTGCGCGGCACATCCACCGCGCCATCGGGCGTGAGGATGCCAAAGACCACGCCGTCGGCGCCGAGCTCCTGCGCCACACGGAT
>JALOOE010000348.1 GCA_025454565.1 Anaerolineae bacterium | reverse complement strand
GTCATCTCCAAAAACGCGTTCTTCAGGACCGTGATCCTCGACGGCGCTCTGCCCCGCAAGACTTTTTCGATGGGCGAAGCGCGGGAGAAACGGTTTTATGTGGAAGCGCGGCGGATTTTGTAAGTCACCGGCTTCAGGTTCAAGGTTCAAGGTGCGCATCCCTCTGCAACCTTTCAACCTTCTACCTGCAACCTACTTCGGAGTCGTCTATGCCCATCACCGCCCATCTGCCGCGTTACCCGTTGGCGTTCCTCCCGACGCCGCTGCACCCATTGCCGCGCCTGAACGAAACATTACGCCAGGAATTCCAGCTTCCGGCTCCCAGCTTCCAGCTTCTGGTCAAACGCGACGACCAGACCGGCCTCGCCACGGGCGGCAACAAGACGCGCAAGCTTGAGTTCCTGGTGGCAGACGCGCTGGCGCTGGGCTGCGATACGCTGATTACGACGGGTGCGACCCAGTCCAACCACTGCCGCCAGACCGCGGCGGCGGCGATTCACGCGGGCTTGCGGTGTGAACTGGTGTTGGGCGGACAGCCGCCAGAGTCGCCGAATGGCAACTACCTGCTCGATCAGCTCTTCGGCGCAACGTTCCACTGGACGACGCGCGAGAATCGGCTCAACCGCCTGCATGAACTGGCCGGCGAACTGCGCGCTGCCGGCCGTCGCCCCTATTTCATCACCTACGGCGGCTCAGATCCGGTCGGCGCATGCGGTTACGCTTTGGCGCTGGAGGAGCTGCGCGAGCAGGCGATGGCCCTTCACGCCGAGCCCGATGCGATCGTGGTCGCCTCCAGCTCGGGCGGCACGCAGGCGGGACTGGTCGCCGGCGCATGGGCGCTGGATTGGGACATCCCGATCCTCGGCATCAGCATTGATGAAACGGAAGCGCATTTGCAGGGCTTGGTCGCCGATCTCGCATCGCAGACGGCGGAGCGCCTCGGCAAGCCGCGCCACTTCACGCCCGCCGAAATCCTGGTCAGCGCCGACTATCTGGGCGCCGGCTATGGCGTCGTCGGTGATCTGGAACGGACGGCGATCCGGCTGATGGCGCAGACGGAGGGCATCCTGCTCGACCCGGTGTACACGGGACGAGCATTCGGCGGTCTCGTAGATGCCCTGCGCAACAGACCTGACAGGTTTGGTAAACCTGTCAGGTCTATCGTGTTCTGGCACACGGGCGGCAGTCCGGCACTGTTCGCCTACGCATCCGACCTCACCTAGTGGGAGATTATCATGGCTGAGCAGACAGTCGGTTATGTCGAGCTTGAATGGCGCTGCCCCAGTTGCGGAAATCGGAATCCTGGCAGCGTCAAAAAGTGCGTCCAGTGCGGCGCGGCGCTCACCGAGGAGGTGCAATTCGAGCAGGCTCCTCAGGAAACGATCATCGCCGACGAAGCGAAAATCGTTGCGGCGACCGCGGGGGCCGATATCCAATGCGGCTACTGCGGCACCGCCAATTCAGCCACGGCCAAGAAATGCAAACAATGCGGCGCCGATCTGGCCGAAGGTAAGGCACGCGCAGCCGGCCAGGTGCTTGGCGGTTTCCGGGATCAGCCGGCCGCACCACTGAAATGCCCAGCGTGCGGCACGGACAATCCGCCAACAGCCCTGAAATGCGCGAACTGCGGCGCGGCGTTGCTGCAACCTAAGCCGAAACCCGAACAGCCGGCTGCGAGCAAACCCTTCCCGGTGGCTATCGTGCTGGCGGTTCTGTTGGCCTGCTGTGTGCTGGCGGCCGCATTTTTCTTCCTCTCGAACCGCACCACTGACACGATCGGTGAGGTGCGCGGGGTGAACTGGCAGCGCGCCATCGCCATCGAGGCGCTGGTGCCGGTAGTCAGGGAAGCCTGGAAAAATGAAATCCCGGCAGGCAAGCAGGCCAGTCAATGCACCAGCCGTGTCCACCACACGCAACCCGACCCGGCGCCCGGCGCCAAAGAGGTCTGCGGCACGCCATACACGGTCGACCAGGGCAGCGGATTCGGCAAGGTCGTCAAGCAGTGCGTCTACGAGGTATCCGCCGACTGGTGCAAATATGATGACATCGACTGGCGCGTGACAAACACGTTGACGGCCCAGGGCAGCGACCTCAACCCGCGCTGGCCGGATGCACGACCGGGCAGCAACCAGCGACTGGGCAACCGTCAGGAGCAGTATCAGGTCACTTTTACAGCCAACGACAAGACCTATACTTTCTCTCCACCCACCGGAGAGGAGTACGTCCGCTTCCCGCCGGGCAGCAAATGGAAACTGAAAGTCAATACCTTCGGCGCGATCACCGGCGTCGAACCGGCATCGGGCGGGCAATGAAGTACGGCGCACATAGCTACATTTTCACGGAGTATTGGAGCGACGAGCAGCTTCACATTCTGGACACGATCGTCGAGCTGGGACTCGACTGCTTCGAGATCGGCATCGGCGACGATATCGTCTACACGCCGGTGCTGACCCGCCGGCACGCCGAGGCGTTGGGGCTGACCCTGATCGTCAGCCCCGGCGGGCTCTGGCCGGTCGAGTGTGATCTCTCTGCGGATGACCCTGCTGATCGGGCACGCGGGCTGGCCTGGCACAAACGCCAGGTGGCGCGCGCTGCCGAGCTCGGCGCAGTCGCATACACGGGCGCGCTCTACGGCCACCCCGGCGTCGTCAAACGGCGCGTCCCGCCAGCGGACGAGTTTCCTCGCACCGCCGAAGGTCTTGCGCGCCTGGCGGAATTCGGCTCAGGCCACGGCGTGAGTATCGTGATCGAGCCGATGAGTCACTTCCGCACGCACCTCGTCAACACACCCGAACAGGCCATGCGGCTGATCAGGCTGGCCGATCAGCCCAACCTGACCGTGCTCTTCGACACCTACCACATGATCACCGAGGTGCGCGATTTCGCTAAGGCCATCCATACGATCGGCGACCGGCTCTGGGGATTACACGCGTGCGAAAATGATCGCGGCAGACCGGGAGGCGGATTGGTGCCGTGGCCGTCGATCTTCTCGGCCCTGCGCGAGATCGACTTCGACAGCTACATGCTCATGGAGGCCTACAACTCGGGCTCAGGTGACTTCGCCGTGCGCCGGGGCATGTTCCACGACGTCTGCCCGGATGGGAGGGCGTTCGTGCAGATGGGGTTGCAATTCTTGACGGAAGGCATTTCAGGTCGCTCAGACCCACCGGGGCAGTGCTGCCGGAGTAGAGACGAAGCAAATGGATAGAGAACAGTTGTTACGGTTGTATGATCGTGAAGAACGCCAGAACGTGATCTACTACAACAGCCTGCGCGAAGAGACGCCCCACGTCGTTCGCTTCCGGCCCAAACCCGGTATGAAGGGCGGCAGTTGGATCCTGTACTCGCGACTGACGCCGGAAAACGCCGATCGGGTGATCGAGGAACAGATCGCCGATTTTGAGCGCCTGGGGCTGGAGTTCGAGTGGAAGCTGTATGACCATGATCAGCCGCCCGATCTGCGGGGCCGGCTGGCTGCGCATGGCTTCGAGATCGAGGAAGCCGAGGCGCTCATGGTTCTGGACCTGGCCGAGATTCCGGAGAACCTCAAGCGCCCCGTAACCCACGACGTCCGTCGGATCACCGATCCGGCGCTGATCCCCGAAATCCTGCGTGTCCAGGAGACGGTCTGGGCAGAGCGCGACATCGCGTTTGTGGAGGAGGCGATCCAGGAGTTGCGCCACAACGGACAGTACATCAGCTACTATGCGACCTATGCTGATGGCCGGCCGGTCTGTTCGGCTTGGATTCGGTTCAGCGAAAGCGGGCCTTCGGCCCGTGGGCTATTTGCGGGGCTGTGGGGCGGCGCGACGTTGGCGGCCTATCGCAAGCAGGGCTTCTACACCGCACTCGTGGCCGTGCGCGCCCAGGAAGCCATCCAGCGCGGCTACCGCTTCCTCACGATCGACGCCAGCCCGATGAGCCGCCCCATCGTGGCTCGCCACGGCTTCCAGTTGTTGACCTTCACGCATCCGTGTAAATGGCGTCCATCCTCAACATCCTAGCGCCGATCTTCCTGATCATCCTGT
>JALOOE010000347.1 GCA_025454565.1 Anaerolineae bacterium | reverse complement strand
CGTGCACCATTACGTTACGGCAATGCATAAGCCAGCACGGGCTGAACAAGTCGTTCAAGCAGACCGATGGTGAGTGCTCTCTACCACATCAATAATGAGGTTCACATGACGGATACCTTACCCAACAGTCGTAACTGGGCGGCACGGCTCAACGGTGCGCTCTGGCTTGCGCTCATTCTGTTCGCATTGGCTGGCCTGCTGGTCATGCGCGACTTGCCCGCCTGGATGATCGCCCTGATCGTTGCCGCCAACGCCGCAGCGTGCAGGCTGCCAAACCCACCTGGACGGCGGCGCAGCGTCAGAGTAAGACCTGCCTGCCGTGAGGGAGCTGGCCCACGGGCACCTCAGCTCGACCGGCTCGAACAGATGCAGTGAGGAGGAGTTGTGGCTGGCGTGGAACAGCGCGCTCGGCCAGAGTACACCATGATCGACAAATGGAGGTTGCGGAAATGACACTTTCGATCAGACGGAGGGGGCTCCTGGTGCTTGCCCTCGGGCTTGCCGCATGGTTCGCGGTTCCTTTGAGCGCGGTGGCGCAGAAGCTGCCGGACTACAACGCCTCGGCCGGGATGCTCAAGATCGGCCCGGACCCGGAGCGCCCCGATGCCGAGATCTTCCACGTGGCCTACACCCTCAAAGGCGCGGACCCTGCCAAGCGGCCAGTGACCTTCGTCTTCAATGGCGGCCCCGGGGCAGCCAGCATTTACCTCCACCTCGCGATCGGGCCGAAGACGATCGTCACGGCGGGCGATGGCAGCTTTCCTGCGGTGCCGGCGCGTCTGGAAGACAACCCCGACAGCTGGATCGCGTTCACCGACCTGGTCTTCATCGATCCGGTCGGCACCGGCTACAGCCGCATGCTGCCCGGGCCCGACGGCAAGCCCGGCGACCCTAAGACCTACTACTCGGTCGACGGCGACGTCGACGCCATCGCCGGCTTCATCCGCCAGTGGCTGACCGTGAACAAGCGCTGGGGTTCGCCCAAGGGCATCGCCGGCGAAAGCTATGCCGGGCAGCGCATCGCGGCACTGACGCGTGTCCTGGCCGAGCATTACGGCATCAACCTGAACCGCGCGGTGCTTATCTCGCCGGCGTTCAACGTACCCACGCTCAACGACACGCATGTCTACGACCTGCTGGAACCGATCACCCTGCTGCCCACCCAGGCCGCGGTCGCGGCCTACCACGGCAAGAGCACGGTCAAGAACGATGCCGCGGGCCGCAAGGCAGCCGAGGACTTTGCGCTGCGCGGCTACCTGACCGGGCTGGCGACGCTGGGTGAGGTCAGCCCCGCGGAGCAGGCCGCCTTCTACGGCAAGGTCGGCGGGCTGATCGGGCTCGACCCGGCACTGGTCGCGCGCCACCGCGGCAGGGTGCCGGCTACCGTCTTCGTGATCGAACTGCTGGCGGCGCAGGGCAAGGTGCTCGACAACTTCGACGGCACGCAGGCCAGCGACAACCCCGTGCCCGAGAAGCGTGACGAGGTCGGCGCTGCCCCCCGATCGTTCAGCGTCCTCTCCGGCGTGCTGCTGCCACCCTTCATCGACTACGTTCAAAGAGATCTGGGCTATACCACCGAGCGGCCCTACATCGTGCTCAGCCTGGAGGTGGGGGGGCTTTGGGACCGCAAGTCGAAGTTGGGCACGCCGGAGGATCTGGCGGTCGCGCTCACGCAGAACACCGACCTCAAGGCCCTGGTGGTCCATGGCTACCACGACCTGGGCACCTACTACACCCTGTCGCGCTACCTGCTGGAGCAATCGGTACGGTCGCCCTCGGCGCACAAGCGGCTGTCTTTCCACAACTACGACGGCGGCCATATGTTCTACTTCCGCAGCCAGAGCCGCGCCCAGCTCGCCAAAGACGTCCGCGGCTTCTTCGAGGCGGCGCCCTGAGCACTTCGAATCGCTTCAGGGGCCGGCGAAGCGGCTGCCCGCTTGGCCCGATCCGCACGTGGCTCTGGTCGAGGATTGTACTGGAATAACTGAGGCTTAATCGAGCGGCCGTCGATCACAAGTAACGTTGGCAGTCAGGGGCTCAAAAGACCATGAATCAACGCTACAGAATTCACATACTGATCGCCGCCGTCGTCACCCTTGCGGGATGCGCATCGATGGCACCCGGCGGCACGATGCGCTCATGGGTTCTCACGTTCGACCTCAAGAACGAGCGTGTTTGGATTCGCACGCCGTAACTTACCATAGGAGAAAGATGGGGGCGGAGTGTGATTAGCCCGTTAGCTAAAACCGAAACAGGGTAAAAGTCCCCTTATGCGCAGGAAGCACAGCGTGGTAACCAGAAACCGGATAGTATTTGATAAGGTGCCCTCCACCCGTAACCCTTCATGACCGGAGATCATCAATGGATACATGCACCGAATCAAAAGCCGGCCTGCCCCTGCGTATCCTGCGGTTCCCGCTCTCTCGCCTGCTGCTGATCGGCGCGATCGTGTTCTACCTGTATTTGTCAGGCCACATGTTCAGAGCGGCGATCGCCAAGGGTCCGATGCCAGATCTGGCCGTGGTTGTGTGGATGGTCGCGCTCACGCTGGCCGTGTATGTGGGATTTGTGCATGTCGTGGAATGCCGGCCAGCCAGGGAACTGGCTCTGCCCGGCATGGGCCGTGAGCTCGGAATCGGGTTGTTGCTCGGCGCCGGCCTGTACACCGTCTGTATTTTGATCCTAATGGTCTTCGGCGTCTACCGCATCGACGGCTTCAACAGCTGGCAAATCCCGCTGGGTTTGTTGTGGTTTGGGCTGAGCTCAGGCTTCTTCGAGGAGATGCTCTTCCGCGGCTTGCTGTTCCGCATCAGCGAGGAAGTGTTCGGCAGCTGGGTGGCGCTGGCCGTCTCATCCCTGGCGTTCGGCCTCATGCACTTGAGCAACCCGGGGGCCACCTTCCAAGGTGTCCTGTTCATCGCCATCGAAGCCGGCGTGCTGCTGGCTGCGGCCTACATGCTCACCGGTCGTCTGTGGCTGAGCATGGGCTTCCACATGGCCTGGAATTTCACGCAGTCCGCGATTTTCCCCGTCCATGTGTCCGGCAGCGGGACTTCGCAGGGCCTGGTCGAGGCCGCCATCGCAGGCCCGGACCTGCTCACCGGCGGTATCTTCGGCATGGAGTCCTCGCTGGTCGCCTTGGTACTGCTGACCACCACCGGCGTGATCTTGCTGATCCTGGCGGTCCGGCGCGGCAAGATTGTGCCGCCGTTCTGGAAGCGCACGCACTGAACCGAGGTCCCTCATGGAAAGTGCGTCCCGACGATTCCACTTTGATCGGTTCTTCGAGGTAGACATGGATCACCGCGATCTGGACCGTCATGACCCTCAGAACTCAATAAGCCTTCAGGAGAACTTATGAAAAGCTCTATGCGTAGTGTTTTTGGGTATCTGCTTCTTGCTGCAAATTTCTTAGCTTGCGGTGTCCTCCAGGCCGTAGCGGCGGAGCAGGTTGCTGCGCCGCAATGGCTGAGGTATCCGGCGATATCCCCCGACGGGCGTTCCATCGCCTTTGCTGCCGGTGGGCAGTTGTGGCTGGTTGACGCTCAGGGCGGCGAGGCCATCCCGCTCACCAGCAGCGATTTTTACTCCACCCGGCCGATGTGGTCGCCGGATGGCAAAACGATCGCCTTTGCCTGCAAGCGCAACGGCAATTTTGATGTCTTTGTCACCACCTTGGCGGGCGATACCCCGCGCCGTCTCACGTACCACTCGGAGGATGATCTGCCTTATGCCTTCTCGGCCGATGGCAAGACCCTCTATTTCGGCTCCTCCCGCCTTGGCGGCCCCAAGACCGAACTGGTTGGCGCTTATCACCGCAGCCAGCAATTGTATTCCATCCCGGTGGCCGGCGGTACGTCGCAACTGCTGCTGCCCACCCCGGCCCATGATGTGGCGGTAAGCCCGGACGGCAAAACGCTGGTTTACGACAACTGCCCCATTTATGAAAACGAGTGGCGCAAGGGGGCGGTTTCCGATGGCACCCGTGATCTGTGGCTCTTCGATCTTAGCACGGGCAAGCATCGGCAACTGACCCACAA
>JALOOE010000346.1 GCA_025454565.1 Anaerolineae bacterium | reverse complement strand
AGCGCGGGTCGCGGACAGCGCGTCCTCGACGCGGTGCTTCTTCTCTTTCAGCTCCACTTCGGTCGCTGCGCCGACGCGGATGATCGCAACGCCGCCCGCCAGCTTCGCAAGGCGCTCTTGCAGTTTTTCCTTGTCGTAGTCCGATGTGGAGATGTCAATCTCGGCCTTGATCTGGTCAATGCGGCCCTTGATCTGATCGGTCTCACCCTTGCCGCCGATGATGGTGGTGTCCTCTTTCGTCGCGACGACGCGGTCTGCGCGGCCCAGGTCGGTGATGGCAATGGTTTCGAGTTTGCGGCCCACTTCCTCGCTGATGACGGTGCCTCCGGTGAGGGTGGCAATGTCCTGCAGCATGGCCTTGCGGCGATCGCCGAAGCCAGGGGCCTTGATGGCGACGCAGTTGATCATGCCCCGCAGTTTGTTCAGCACGAGGGTGGCCAGCGCTTCGCCGTCCACGTCCTCGGCGATGACGAGCACTTCGCGCTTGCCGACCTGCACCAGCTTCTCCAGCACGGGCACGATGTCGGTGGCGGCGGAGATTTTCTTGTCGGTGATGAGGATGTAGGGATCTTCCAGGGAGGCTTCCATGCGCTCCGGGTTGGTGATGAAGTACGGGGAGGCGTAGCCGCGATCCAGCTGCATGCCTTCCACGTACTCGGTCTCGAACTCAAGACCCTTGGACTCTTCGACGGTGATGACGCCGTCCTTGCCAACCTTGTCCATGACCTCGGCAATCAGGGTGCCGATGGTCTTGTCGGCGGCGGAGATGGCCGCGACGTTGGCGATGTCTTCCTTGTCCTTGACTTGCTTGGCTTCGCCCTTGATAGCCTCTACGATGGCGGAGGTGGCGACTTCAATGCCCCGCTTGATGAGCATGGGGTTGGCGCCAGCGGCAACGTTCCTCAGGCCCTCGGTGACGATGGCGTGGGCCAGAACGGTCGCGGTGGTGGTGCCGTCGCCCGCCACGTCGTTGGTCTTGGTGGCGGCTTCCTTCAACAACTGGACGCCCATGTTCTGGAAGGGATCCTGCAGTTCAATCTCTTTGGCGACGGTGACGCCGTCATGGGTGATGGTGGGAGCGCCGAACTTCTTGTCCAGCGCCACGTTGCGGCCCTTGGGGCCCAGGGTCGTGATCACAGCGTTCGCCAGGATGTCCATCCCCAGCTTCAGGTTGCGTCGCGCTTCCTCTGCGAATACGAGTTGCTTAGCCATTCTTCACTATCTCCTTCTATCTATCTCACAGATTTCTTGGTTCTACTCTTCAACGATGGCGAGGATGTCGCTTTCCTTCAAGATCAGCAGTTTCTTGTCGTTGATCTTGATCTCGGTGCCGGCATACTTGGCGTACAGAACCTTGTCGCCGACCTTGACATCCATGGGAATGCGCTCGTCTTCTTCGCCGAAGCGGCCGGGGCCCGCGGCGATGATGACACCCTTCTGGGGCTTTTCCTTGGCGGTTTCGGGCAGGATGATGCCGCTGGCGGTCTTCTCTTCCTGCTCGGTTGGCTCCACGACCACGCGGTCGGCCAGGGGTTTGAGTTTCACTGTCATTGTTGAACCTCCTCACTGAAATGTATTTAGGATTTCGGTTTGCCGCATCTGGCGTTCCTGGTGAAACGCCAGAGCCGTATTAGCACTCTGGCATCGAGAGTGCTAATACGGCTCTATAATACACAAAAGGCTCGCAGACTGCAAATCTGCATCTTCGGCAAAAAAGCGCTGCTGCTCAGCCGATCTCTCGTTTTCTCTGATTTGCTTCTGGTTACGCCGGATTACTTCTCCGGACATATCCGCAGCCCTTCCTGCGCGGGCTGCGAGTTTGGGTTGACGATCAGCGCGCGGAGAAGCCACTCGCGGGCTTGGGGGCACTGATCCAGATAGGCGTAGGACAGGCCGATTTCGTAGAGCACTTCCTCGGTCTCCCAGCCGAACTCGACGGCTTTCTGCAGAGACTCAATGGCTCCCTCGTAGTTGCGCAGCACGTAGTACGTCACGCCCAGGTGCGCGTGGGCGCTGCCATAGTCCGGCTCTGCCTCGATGGCCGCCAGGAACTCGGGCACGGCCCGGTCGTAATCCTGAAGGTAGAAGTACGTCCAGCCCAGTTGGTCATAGGGCTCGGCGTGAGTCGGATCCAGTTCAACGGCCTTTTCAAGCAGTGTGACAGCCTCATCGTAGTTCTCCAGGGCTCTGGAGTTCCGCGCGGCGTCCAGGTACAGGAAACTGAGTTGCGGATGCAGATCAATCGCGCGGCGATAGGAGGTGAGTGCGCCGTTGTAGTCTCCCTGAGACTCCAGGACGTACCCGTAGTTGCGCCAGGCGTCCACATTGGACTGATCCAGGTCAAGCGCCTGATTGGCTTCATCTTCGGCCTGGCTGGGGAATCCCTTGTCGGCATAGACCTCTGCAAGGTAGGCATGGGCCTCGGGCAGGTTGGGCCCAAAGCGCACCGCCTTCAGGCACGCGTCCAGCGCCTGATCGTACTGCCCTCTCCAATCGTAGACGCGGCACAGTGTCGCCAGCGCCAGCGCGTTCTCCGGGGCCAGATTCGTGGCCTGCTGGGCAGTTTTCAGCGCGTCGTCCAGTTTGTGCTGCAAGGTCAGGAGGCGGGCGGCTCGGATCAGAGGATCGGGATTCTTCGCATCGCGCTCGGCGGCCTTCTGGTAGGCTGCAATTGCGTCGGTGATCTTGCCGTCCAGATAGTGCTGGTCGGCGTCCGCCAGCCATTCTTCGGCGGGCCTTTCCGGGGTGGGCGTGGGCCCTTGCCCTGGAAGCATGGGGATCTCAGGGCGCTTGATAATCAGGAAAGTGAAGAGGGCTATCAGAATCAGGTAGATTATGATTCGCACAGGCGAGGATCGCCGCCTGCGCCGCGAACCCAGGTACATAAGTCACCCTCCGCCGTGGCCGTGGCAGATGGATTATAGCATGGAACGCCGCCTGTTCCCAAATGCTTCATGCGGTCAGCTTTTGGAGCCGAGGGCTCAGCGCGATTTTTCAGCACGGGGGAAGTGTGGTAGAATCCGTTATTGTGGACACCGAGAAGAAACCAATTGGGCCGATTGACGCGCTTACGTCCGGTTTTGTTCTGATTGCGCGCCGCCCCTGGGCTATGTTGCTGCCAGTTGTGATCTACCTGTTCACGTGGCTCGGGCCCAGGCTCAGCATCGCTCCTCTGGTGCGGCAGGCCGTGGATGCTTTGCAGGCCACCGCAGCCGTGCAGACGGGGCAGTATGCGGAATGGGTGCAGTCCCAGTCGAAGTCTCTGGCAGCGCTGGGCGATCAGACGAATCTGTTTGACCTGCTGGCCGTCGGAGTGCCGGGGCTGATCGTGACGCCGAAGGGGCCGGTTGTTTGGTCTCTGGACAATGGGCCTGTCGCTGCCGCACTTGCGGTCGCGATACTGATCATTGGCGTCTTTCTGCTGGCTCTGTATCTCCTGATGATCGCGCAGCAGGTGAGAGATGATCGGATTGCTCTGGGAGCGGCTATCGGGCGCACCGCCCCCGTTGTGTGGAGGCTGGGGGTGCTGGGTGTGGTCGTCCTGGGCATCTTGACCTTGGTTTCGCTGCCGGCCCTGCTTGGCATCGGGTTGCTGTCCCTTTTCAGCGCTCAGGGAGCAGCCATGCTATCCTCCCTTCTGATCTGGGGATGCGTCTCCGTGATGTTCTGGCTGCTGTTCTACCTGTACTTTGTCATGCACGCGATTGTGCTGGACAATACGGGGCTTCGGCAGGGCGTGTCCCGCAGCGTGGTGCTGGTGCGCCAGAACTCAGGCTCGACGCTTGGGCTGATCCTGCTGACCCTTCTGTTGGGCCTCGGCCTGGGCCAGGTGTGGGGTGCCATTGCGGAGACCACGCTTGGCGCTGTTGCCGGTATCCTTGGGAGCGCCTATATCGCCACCGGTCTGGTTGCGGCCAGCCTCATCTTCTACCGCAGCCGCTGGAGCATCTTGCAGAAGCAATTGAATACCGTGGCCGCGGCGAAGTTGGCCCAGGCCGCGCCGCCAGAACAGACTGACCAAGCGGACAAATGACATGAACAGCGAAT
>JALOOE010000345.1 GCA_025454565.1 Anaerolineae bacterium | reverse complement strand
CCGCTGGAGCGCCTCGAGCACCGCGCGGTGCTTTTGCGCGCCGCGCAGCTCCACCACGGCATCGACAACCGCCTCCGGAGAGAGGAGCAGGCTCACCTTAGCCGGTTCTTGACGCGAGGCCCCCTGCGTCAGGCCGATCCACCCGCGCTCTGCCAGCGCCTTCACCGGCCCTACCGTGCAGCCCACCGCGGCGCAGAGCGTGTTAAGTGAGATTGCGGATTGCGGATTACAGGTTGCGGATTGACTGACTGGCTGGTTTGCTATTGGCTGATTTTCAGATTGACCGTCTTGTTGATTTGGCGCTGTGCTATTTGCGACTTGCCGATTTGTTGATTTGCTGATTTGCTCTTTCGCCAACCACGCCAGTGCGTCCGCCTGCTTCGATGCGTGCCCCAATGTCGGCAGCGCGCCCGCAATCGCCTCAGCATCGGCCAGCAGCCGTACCTGGCGGTCGGTTTTGGGGCGCGGCGGCGGGCTGGGGAAGGCCACCTCCTGCGTCACCAGCTCCTTCGCGAGCAACGGCAGCAGATCAGCCTTCTGGGTGACGCCACGCAACCCCTCGGTCACCTCGCCCCACTCACCTTCGGATTGTGCGATGCGGGCGAGCAGGGCAGCCTGCGTCGCCGTCAGATCGGACGGGGCGGGCTCGTGGGTGCGGACGAGCACGGTGCGGCCGCGCTGGCTCAGGCCGACGGGCAACATCAGCCGCAGCGATTCGATCAGGGGAGCCAGATAGGTGTCGCTGATCCAATAGGCCAGGGCAATCTGAGCCGGAGTCAGGAGCGGCTGCGCCCAGACCAGGGAGATGATCTCGTGGGTGTCGAAATCGGGGGGAACGTCGTCGAGCTTGAGCACGACAGCTTGCAGCCGCCGGCCGCGAAAGGGCACCCAGGCCAGATGGCCCGGTTTCAGCCGACCGGCCAACCGGTCGGGGACAGCATAAGTGAACGCCTGGCCGAGCGGGTCGAACTCACCGTCGTCATCGACCTTGCCCGCCCCCACCCGCCGGCCGAGCGGTGTGTTGACGCAGACATCAGCGTAGCGCATGTGTCCTCACCCGTAGACCGCCGCCGCAAGATAGCCTACGGTATACATTCCAGGACGTTTATTGCCGGTCACATCGCCGGATGAGGCGTAGGCCAACACCTGCGCGCCGCGTGCGCCGCGCCGCGCCGCCGCCTTGAGCACAGTCACCAGCCCCGTCGCGCCGCACGCCTGCACCTCACCGGCCGCCAGCGCTGCAGCCAGCCCGTCTACGTCGAACGCGCCGACCAGATCCACGAGCCGTCGATCGGTGCGCACCACGTCGGTATAGTTGTCCATGTGGCTCAGATCGGTGCTGGCGACCAACAGGGTGTGCTCATCGCATAACCCGGCCAGCGCGGCGGCGAGCGCCTCCAACCGCCCGGCCGCGCCCGGTTCGCTGATGTGTTCGCCGAGCATGATCGGCACCAAACTGAATTGTCCCACCGCGACCTGGAGGAATGGCAGCTCGATCTCCAGGGCATGCTCTTCATCGCCGTGCACCGGTGTGAGGGTGACGTGTTTGCCCAGCTCGGTGATGAACGGCCGGTCGAGCGGCACATCGCCCAACGGCGTGCGATACGCGTCCTCCAGCGGCGTCATGCATGGGCCCAACCGGCTGCCGGAGATCAATCGGTGCAGCGGGCCGAGCAGGATCACCCGACGGAAATCCGCGCCGCGCACCTGGGCATAGGCGTGAGCGGCCGTCGCGCCCGAGTAGGCATATCCGGCGTGCGGGCTGACCAGCGCCAGCACCGGGCCGGGCAAGGGGCTGGCTTCGCATGCGTCCAAGTGGCCTTCGACGGTGTGGCGCAACGCCTGCGCGTTGGCCGGATACCACTTGCCGGCGATAGCGGATGGTCGGACGGTAGGGGTGTGGACGGGGGACATGCGACGCCTCCGGGGCGTGATGCGTGAAACGTGATGCCGTGGTGCGTCAAACGTCACATGCGATTCGCTGACTTGCTGATCTGTTGATTCGCTGATTCGCTGATTCGCTGATTCGCCCGGCTAACGCAGAAACGGTTCGATGGCTGCCCAGCGCTGCTCGCCCCAACTGAGACCGGCGATCAAAAGTGCGACGGCAGCGATCACAATAGCCACCTGGGGCCAGACCGGATTGCGATCGGCCAGCCGCGGCGTCTGGCCCGACTCACCCCACGTCCAGGTCACCTCGTAGCGAGGGGTGAGCACCAGCGCCAACACGAAGCCCGCCGCCAATCCGCCCATGTGCGCCATGTTATTGATGCCAGGCGTAGAGAAGCCAAACACCACGTTGATGCCGACCAGAATACCGAGGTTCATCAAGCGCTGCTTGCCGAAATCGCCGAAAAGGAGCCGATTGCGCAGCCAGAAAGCCAGCTCCGCGCCGATGATCCCGAAGATCGCGCCCGATGCGCCGGCCGAAATCACAACCGCCGTTTGCGGCGCACCCAGCAGATAATAGGCCAACCCGCCGAATAGACCGGAGAGGACGTAGATCACGATGAAGCGCAACGAACCGTAGAACGACTCGATATCGCGGCCCAGGCTATAGAGCGCCCAGGCGTTGAACAGGAAGTGCGTCACACCGATATGCAGGAACATCGCCGTAAACAACCGCCAATGCTCGCCCTGCGACACCAGCAGGTTGATCTGCGCGCCCATAGGTACGAGGATGCGCGTGCTCGCGAGACCGCCCAGCGCCACCTCGATCACAAATACCAGGGTGATGATGCCCAGCAGGACGTAGGTGACGATCGGCCTGGCCAGGGGCACCGGCGAGCGGCGCTCTTGCGGGTGCTGCTCTTGCGACGCTTCGGGTGGCAAGACTTCTACTTCGGTCATAATGTCACCGGTTGCCAGTCGGTCCGGCATTTTTCGGCTTGCATGATGGCGACGACAGCGTCCACCGTGGCGTCCAGCGAACATTCGCGGTTCACGACCCGATACTTGAACTCGCCCGCGCGTCGCACCTCGGCGCGCGCGGTCTCGATCCGCCGCTGCAACTGCGCTTCATCCTCGGTGTGCCGTCGGCGCAGCCGCTCCACCAGCGCTTCCTCCGATTCGGCAGTCAGGAAGATGGAGATGGCGTGCGGCACGAGCTTACGCACAGTCTCCGCGCCCTGCACGTCGATGCGCATGATCACGTCCTGGCCGCTGGCAAGCGCCGCCCTGACGCCCGCTTTGGGAATGCCTTTGTACTGATTGTAGACCAGAGCGTGCTCCAACAGCTCGCCGTCGGCGATCATCTGCTTGAAGGCCGCCTCCGAAACGAAGTGATAGTCAACCCCGTCGACCTCGCCGGCACGTTGCAGGCGGGTGGTTGCCGTCACGACGAAGTAGAACGGAAACGCCTGCTCTTTCATCAACCGGATAGTCACATCCTTACCCACACCCGATGGGCCGGAGATGACGACCAGCAGCGGCCGCGACGTTTGCAGCGAAGTATACCACGCCTCACAGGCGTGATCTATCTTGCCGGGTTTGAGCGAAATGGCTTGATCCATGGACGACTCTGTGATCGTGCGAAAACATGGGACACACTCAAGGCTGCCCCGACTTGGTTTCGACCGCAGTTTCGACTATAATCGGTACCAGAAAATACCCCAAACAATCTGAGGTGATAGTTGTGCCGATCTACGAGTATACCTGCCAAGACTGCAAGCGCCGGGTCAGCCTCCTATGGCGGAGCTTCGCCGACGCAGACAGCCGCGAGGCGGTTTGCCCGCGCTGCGGCGGCAAGCATCTGACCCGATTGATCTCACGCGTTTCCGTCGTCCGCTCCGAAGCAAGCCGGATGGATAGCCTGGCCGATCCCGGCGACATGAGCGGGTTGGACGAAAACGATCCCAAATCCCTCGCACGCTTCATGCGAAAGATGGCGAGCGAAACCGGCGAGGATCTCGGCCCCGAGTTCGAGGAGGTGATCGGCCGGCTCGAAGCGGGCGAAGACCCCGAAAGCATCGAGGAATCCATGCCCGATCTGGCCGGCGAAGGCGGCGGGATGGGCATGGGCGGCGACGATTTCGGGGTGATGTAACGA
>JALOOE010000344.1 GCA_025454565.1 Anaerolineae bacterium | reverse complement strand
CCGTGGCTGAGCATCGTCGTCGGATCATAGGCGTCGCCCCACAACAGGCAGGGCACAGCCGGCTCCGGGATCGCGGCCGGCGCAGGTTTCGCCAGCCCCGCGGGCTTCGAGGTCGCAGGTGCGACCTGGGCTGGTCCGTTTATACATGCCTCAAGGTAACCGTAGCTCATGGGGTTATAGTCAAACCCCCACGGGCAACCCGACCAGCCATCTTGCGCCGAGGCCAGCGACGCCGGAAGCAACAGAACTGCGCACACCGCGAACATCACACAGAATACTTTCATCTCACGGCTCCTTCTTCGACTGCACGCCAATCTCCGCTTCATGGAAAATCTGCATCACGAACGCCTCCACTTCACTCCAGTGACGGAGATAGCGCACTTCGCCGCTGAGGACGTGCTGCACCTGGAACCGGAGGGCGCTGGCTTCCGGCTCAGTCTCCTCTGTCCAGAGACGTAATGCGAATAGCTGCGAGTGATGCATGCTGGCGCTTTCCATGGCCGAATGAACTTACACTCGGTTAATAGCACATGGGGCGTTCGCGAAGCGTTCGTTGAGGCGTTTGCGAGAGGGAGAAAACGGGGCAAGTTAGACACAACGCGTTTGCGTTGAACGAAGATGCCTCGAAAAGACTGCATGACACAAACAGGAACATCAAACGGAACGCGGGCTACGCGGTTACCGCGGACAATGCGCACAGATTCTACTGTCATCCGCGTCATCTGCGCCGTCCGCGTAGTCCGCGTTCTATTATCGAGTGAGTTGCTGCAGCAGTTCCTTTGCGACGCGCAGGTCGTAGGTATCGAACCCCTCGGTGAACCAACCGACCAGCTCGGACAGGCTCTGATGGGCCTGCGCATGCTTGCCCTGCCGCCGCCATAAGCGACAGAGCGCTGTCGTCGCCCGAAGCTCCAGCGAGCGGGCCTGCTGGCATCGAGCGATCTCGATGGCCCGGAGATATGCCTGCTCCGCGGCGCTATCGGAGCCCTGCTCCCGCCGCAGATCGCCGGCCAGCCGATGCATCTCCGCGAGCCACCACCGCTCGCCCGTTTGCTCCGCCTCCGTCAAGGCTGCATCCAACGTCTGCAATCCCCAATCCAGTTGGCCGGACCTTCCATACACTTCGGCGAGCAGGGTCATGAAATAGGCGTGCAATAATCGGCTTCGGCGGTTTCGGCTCTCGACCAGGCCGCGCTGGATCTGCTCGATACCATCTGCCTCTTGACCCTGCACGCCCTCGGCCCAGCCCACAAGACAAGTGTCCCAACCCTGCCAGGTTGGGATCGCATACCGGCGGCTCAACTGTCCGGCGGCTTCGGCCTGTAGCCGCACCGCAGGCGCGTCACGGCGCAGTTGATGCAGGATCGCTGACCAGTATGACGGCTGAACGACCGTCGCCGGGTGCGTGAATTGCTGACTGAGGTCGAGCGCAAGCCGGTCGGTGTTCAGCGCACGGTCAGGATAGCCGAGCAACCATTGTATTGGCCCCGCAAACGACAGGCCACAAACCCCGGCATCGTGCCCGCCATAGACGTAAAGCTGTGCATGATGTGTTTCTGGCCGGTAGATTGCTCGTCCCTGCTCGCAGTGCGCAAGCGCGGCGGGGAGATCTCCGGCAGTGAATGAAGAGGTCCACAGCGCGTGGTGGGCCTGAAGCAACAGGTCGGGGTCTTGAAACTTGGTTGCCAACGCAAGCAACTCGGTTCCGATCTCCAATGCAACGGACTGCGCTGAAACGGAAAACTGCGATGCCCACCAGCCCCAGCGCGCGCGAAACAACTCGGGCGGTTCCCCGACCAGTTGCGCCAGCTCTTCTGCGCGCCTATAGGCAGCCTCAACCTCCGGCGCGGTCATGCTCCTGGCGGCTTGCAGTGCGCCGCTCAGATCAATCTGCAGGGAGAGTTCTTGTCGGTTGCGCTCCTGCGTCTCCGGCAGAGACCGCAACAACAGCAAAGCCTGCGATAGACGCTCGATCGCATCCTCATTGGCGAAGGCGCGACGCGCCACTGCGGCCGCCCGCCGATGATATTGGATGGCCTTGACGAGCAGATTCGCCCGCTCGCAGTGGACCGCTAACTCGCCGCTGATCGCATCCAGCTCGTCGCCCCGGACGGCCTCCAGCGCCTCGACCACCCGGCGGTGGAACAGCCGGCGCTGTGCGGGGCTGACGCCGGCATAGGCCACATCCCGGATGCGGTCGTGG
Source organism: Anaerolineae bacterium (assembly GCA_025454565.1). Lineage (GTDB taxonomy): Bacteria > Chloroflexota > Anaerolineae > CG2-30-64-16 > CG2-30-64-16 > JALOOE01. The sequence continues at coordinate 1,846 of JALOOE010000344.1, read as the reverse complement.
CTGAAGTCGTAGCCGTGAACGCCCTGCTCACGGATGATGCGTCGCCGCCACAACTCGTCCAGCCCATTTGTCACCGCATCCTCATCCTCTTTGCACGCCGCCGACAGCACCTCGAAGGTGAAGGAACGCCCGATTGTTGCTGCCAGACCGGCCAAGCGCTGCGCCGTGGGTGAGAGCTGCGCCAACCGTGACTCGATCACCGTCCGCACCTTTGCCGGCAACTTGGCCCCGGAATCCGGAAGGTGATGAGCAACCGCCCGTTGGCCTTCGGAGTCGGCGTCTGGCTGATGATAACGGGCTCGCACCAGCTCCACCACGAACAACGGGTTGCCTTCGCTCTCCGCAAACAGGCGCGCCGCTGCGACCGGATCGAAGGTGTGACGGCTGATCTGGGTCGCCAGCGCCGTCGTCTCATCGGCAGTCAGCGGCGACAGGTCGATAGTCGTCATTTGCTCGCCGCTGCGCAACGCCCGCTCGAACTCGTGCAGCGGATGTTCCTGCCGGGCCTCCTCCGCACGCGCCGTGCCGAGGAGCAGCAGGCGTGCGCGGGGCGCGAAGCGCAGGAGGTAGCGCAGCCATTCCAGCGTCTCCTGATCGCACCATTGCAGGTCGTCGATCAGCAGACACTTCGGTTTTTCATCCGCCAGACAGGCGTGGCCCAACGCCTCGAAGAGCCGCTGGCGCTGCCAACCCTGGTTCAGCGAAGAGGAGGCGGTCGGGTGAGACGGCTCGACGCGCAGCTCCGGCAAGATGCGTGCCACTTCGGCCCGCCATACGTCATCGAGCGCGGTCAGGCCGGCACGCATAGCCGGCGAACGCAGCCACTCGATCACAGGGGCGAAGGCCAGGCTTCCCTCGGCGGCATACGAGCGCGTCCGGGCCGCCGCGATGCCCTGCCGGCTCACCCATGCCAGCAATTCCTCGGCGAGCCGCGTCTTGCCGATTCCCGCCTCGCCCTCGATCAGCACACAATGGGCGCGTCCTTCGCTCGATTTACGCCACGCGGCGAGCAGCGCCAGCCACTCCACAGCGCGGCCGATCAGCGGCGCTGTGGCCGGGGCCTGGGTCGCGGGCGCAGCATTCGGCGCTTCGGCGGTCGTCAGCAGGCGCTCATACAAGGCTTGCGTCTCCGGGCTGGGGGGAGCGCCAAGTTCGCGTTCCAGCACGGTGGCGCAGGTGTGATAGGTGTGCAACGCGTGCGCACGGTCGTTCTGCAGGGCGTACAACGCCATCAACTGGCGGTAGCCGGCTTCGTGCAGCGGATCGTAGCGCAGGAGGCGCTGCGCAGACTGCACGGCAGCCGCGTAGTCGCGGCCAGACACAAGCAGTGCGATCAGTTGTTCGAGCGTCCGAAGATACCCCTGCCGCAACTCCTCCCGTCTGGGCAGAAGCCAGTCATCGTAGAGCGCGGGCAAGAGATCGCCCTGGTACAGCGTGACGGCTCTTCGGAGGTGTTCTTTGCGCGCAAGCACGCTATCGCTGCGATCCGCTTGGGCTAACGCATCCTCAAAATCGGCGACGTCGAGCGACAGAGGGATGGCGGTGTTCCACTGGATACTCTGGGCATCCACGCTACGCAGGAAACTCCCCGTGTGTGCGAGGCTTCGCCGCAGTTGGTGCAATTCCCGCCGCAGATTGGTGCGCGCCTGCGGTTCTGAGGAATCCGGCCAGAATGTGTAAGCGAGAAATTCGCGCGACTGGGGCGCCTGGCGGTGGAGGAGCAGATAGGCGAGCAACGCTTGCGCGCGCGACCCGGTCAGGCCGGGAACAGGCTCGCCCTGATGGGTAATCGCAAAGTTGCCCAGCAATTGGATGCTTAGCATTGGGGCCCCTCTTCCGGAATCCC
>JALOOE010000343.1 GCA_025454565.1 Anaerolineae bacterium | reverse complement strand
CCCGTAACTCGCCGTCGAGAGCACGCCCAGCGTCATCCCGACCAGAAAAAGCGGCCGCCGTCCCCAGCGGTCGAACAAGATGCCCGCCACGAGATTGCCGGGAATGCGCACCAGCCGGTTGACGCTGAGCAACACGCCGACCGCCGCCAGACTCAGACCGAGCACATCGAGCTGCGTCACCAGCACCGCGTAGAGGGTCAGGTCGCCGAGCAGGGAAAGACAGACGGCCAGACCAAGCGGAATCACGACGTGGAAAGGGGAGGGTGCTGTTTTCATCCTGTGCTGCGCAACCCCGCGGCGATGCCATTGGCCGCGCGCAGCCGGCTGAGTAGCGCCACCTGGATGAAGTTCATCGGGTCGATGTAGGGGTTGCGCAGGCGAATCGCGCGCTGCAACCACGGGGCGAAGTCGAGCAGGTCATCCTGGCCCGTCAGACGCAGGATCGCCGCCTCGGTGCGTTCGAACTCCGCGTACAGCGCCGCGTAGATCTCGGAGCAGTCGGCGCACTCGGATAGAGTGGCGTAGACCGCGGCGATCGACATGTCGGCCTTGCGCATCGAGACCTGGGCATTATCGAGGAGGTTGTGGAAGAACGGCCAGTCGCGGTGCATCGACCGCAAAAGCTCCCATCGCGCCTCATCCTCGCCAGCCCACGTCGTGAGCGCCGTGCCCATCGCGTACCAACCGGGGAGCTCGGTGCGACTTTGTGCCCAGGCGAACACCCAGGGGATGGCGCGCAAGTCTTTGAAGCTTTCACTGGCGCTGCGGCGCGCCGGCCGGCTGCCGATGTTCAGCCGCCCGATATCGCCGATAGGCGTGGCGGTTTGGAAATAACGCAGCAGCGCGGGCGACTCGTGGATAAAGCGCCGATAGGTCGCCTCCGCTGTATCCGATAGCGCACGCATCGCCGTCTCCCACGAACCGCCGCGAGACTCGGGATAGTTAGGCCGCGGCCCGCTGGTGAGCAGCACGGCGTGGACGAGTTGCTCCAGGTGGCGATGGGCGATGTCGGGTACAGCATAGCGATTGGTCACACTCTCGCCTTGCTCAGTCAGCTTGATGCGGCCGCGCACCGATTCGGGCGGCTGGGCCAGGATGGCTCGATTGGTGGGCCCACCACCCCGACCAATGGTGCCACCGCGGCCGTGGAAGAGGGTCAGCCGGATGCCGTACCGTTCGCAGACCGCCGGCAGCGCGCGCTGCGCCAGATGCAGTTCCCAGTTCGCGGTCAGATAGCCGCCGTCTTTGTTTGAGTCACTATAACCGATCATGATCTGTTGGGCGCGGCCCCGGTCGGCCAGATGCGCGGTATAGGCCGGGTTGGTGTAGAGGACGTCCATGATCTGCGGCCCGGCGTGCAGATCGGCGATGGTTTCGAAGAGGGGCACGATGTCCACGTGCGCCGAGATTCCGGCATCTTTGGTCAGCAATAACACGGCCAACACATCGCTGGCGCCCGTCGTCATGCTGATGATGTAGCTTTCGACGGCCTGTAGTCCAATCCGCTCGTGCGCCTTGCGGATCAGCCGGAAAACCTCCAATAGCTCGTTGGTCGTGTCGCTGAAATCCAACCGTGCTGGGGTGAGCGGTCGGGGATTGAGCAGTTCGGTGGTCAGAAACGCGACTTTGTGCTCCTCCGGCCAGGAGGCATAGTCATGCGCCATGCCATAGCGCTCGAAGATCTCAGTCAGCGCGGCGGTGTGGCGCTCGGTATGTTGGCGGATGTCGAGCGTCGCCAGGTGGAAACCAAAGATCTCGGCCTGACGCATCAGCACGCCCAGACGGCCGTCAGAAAGGCGTGCGCCGTGGTGGCTGCGCAGGCTGTCCTGCACCAGGCGCAGTTCGGCAATGAATTCATCGACGCGCTCATAGGTGTTTGGACGCGGCAAATGATCGGCTCGCCAGGGACGTCCATTGGCCTCGAGGGTGGCTCCCAGCTTACGGTAAATATAATCCATCTTGTGCCGGTAAGGCTGCATCGGATAGCGGGCAGCCAGACGTTGCGCGTATTCAGGGAACATCTGCGCGTCCACCTCAATGCTTGCAGCCAGTTCGGGGGAGATCCCATAGCGCGTCGACGTGCTGAGATGCCCATGCATCCGGTCGATGGCCCGTTGATACAGGCGTAGCGCCATGGCTTTGTGTTCGCGCAGCGTTTCTTCGGTCACCGCAACGGTGACAAACGGGTTGCCGTCCCGGTCGCCGCCGATCCAACTGCCGAAGCGGAGAAATGCTGGGATGCGAAAGGAGTTGTCGGGAAAGGTGTGACGCAGCGCGGTACGCAAATCGAGATAAAGCTGCGGCGTGAGATCAAAGAGGGTATCCTCGAAGAAATAGAGGCCGTTGCGCACTTCATCGATGGGGCTGGGCTGTCGCCAGCGTGTCTCATCGGTTTGCCAAAGGGAGACAATCTCTTCCTGAAGCGCATCGCGCAAGGCCTCTGCCTCGGACGGAATCGGGGTATGAAAGTCGAGATCGTGAAGGATATCGAGGATCCGGCGCAGCTTGGTCAGCACGGTGCGTCGCTTCGCTTCAGTGGGATGCGCGGTGAACACCGGCATGATAGATAGATCATCCAGGAGCTTTTGCACTTCAGCGGCCGTCAGTCCTTCCGCAGCCAGGCGATCGACCGCGGCGGCGATCGTCTCATCCATCGGCTCGGCCTGGCCGTGGGCGCGGCGGGCCCGTTGGCGCACCACCCGCACCCGCTCTTCTTCCTCGGCCAGGTTGACCAGTTGGAAATAGGCGTCAAACGATTTGACGACCGCGCGCGCCTGGTTGACCGGCAAATCGTCGACGATCTCCAGTAGACGGCGACTGGCGGAGGCGTCGCCCGCGCGACCGGCCTTAGCCAGCCCACGGATGGCCTCGACGAGATCGAAGACCGCTTGCCCTTCTTGCTCGCGGATCGTCTCTCCGAGCAGGTCGCCCAACAAGTGGATCTGTTCGCCCAATAGGTCGCGTGTTTCAGCCATGTTCGGATATCTCCCAAACGGGCGCTGCGAGCCTGCCCTCGTCACTTCAACGTATAGCGGGTGACGGCTACGCGTGCGAATTCGGCGTGATCGGTGACCGCACCCCGCCGGTTAAGCCACGCTTCGGTCAGGTTCCGCTCATCCCACATGGGCGCCTCCGAGGCGATGAGCCAGACGGCGCGCGCGTCGCCAGTGCCGCGTGTCATTTCGGCATCCAGATCGGCCTCACTCATGCCGTAGTTCGTATATGGCCCATCCAGCCACCGCTCCAGTGCGCCACCGTAGTAGGCAAAGGTATGGCGATTGTATGGTATCTGGAAAACCAGCAGATCGCCCGGCCGCTGCCGCGCAGCGACAAACTGCGCTGCTGACCGGAAGTCCGACTTGATCGGCTGCGCGGCCTGACTCCCGACTGCCGCCAGGTTGAAGGCCAGAATGGCGCCGAGCACTACCCAGCCCAACGGCCGCCAGACTCGCGCCAGCGCGGCGACGCCCATCGCGGCAAACGCGAGGAAGGCCGGGAGTGCCCAAATCAGGTAGCGATCGGCGAAGAGCGGCCGGCGCAGCGAGATAACGTAGATTCCCAGCGCGGGCAACAACATCCACGCAAGCAACAGGCCGACCACGCCCCAACGTCGCCATCGAGCCTGCAGCGCGCCCTGGGCCGGCATCACGGCCCACAGTCCGATCCCCGCCAACAGCGCCAGCACCATCGGCAGCAGTGTCAGCCGCTGGGTCACCGGCAGGATGCCGCGGCTGAACGCCGTCAGCAGTACCAGCAGGATGGTCGGCAGCGGCACGAACGGATAACCGGTCTGCTGGCCCGCGGCGAGCCACGTAGGCAATTGCCACTGCGCCAACGGCAGGTACGGCAGGATCAGCAGCGCCAGGTAGAGCAGGGCGCTCAATCGGCGGCGCCGAGCCGTCGCAGGCTCGATGCTCGGCGCCAGAGACGGCAGAACCAGCAGCCAGATGGCCTGCACGGGCAGCGCCAGGGCGGCCAACAGATGCATGTAGAAGCTCAGACTGGTCACGATGTAGAGCAGCGTCCAGCGCCACCAGCGCCCCTTCCAGCTCCCCAGCACCGCCAGGTAGAACGACAGCGGCACGAGCACGGTCAGCGCCGCGTACATCTTAGCTTCTTGCCCATACCAGATGGCGTATGGCGCGGTCGCCAACAACAGCGCCGCGATGATCGCGGTCGAGCGCTCGCGGGTCATGCGGCGGGTTAGCACATAGAGCAGCGGTACGGCGAGCGTCCCGGCCAGCGCCGATGGGAAACGCAGCGCGAACTCGCTACGGCCGCTGGCCGCTAACCAGGGCCGCAGGGCCAGGAAGAAGAGCGGCCCGTTTTCACCCGGCTTGCGGAACATCTCCAGCAGCGCGGG
>JALOOE010000342.1 GCA_025454565.1 Anaerolineae bacterium | reverse complement strand
TGATACGACGGATCGGGCGTGGTGAAGTTGTCGAAGCGGCCGCTGCGCCAATCGAAGTTGCCGCCGTCCACGATGATCCCACCGATAGTGGTGCCGTGACCGCCCAGAAATTTCGTTGTGCTGTGGGTGATGATGTTGGCGCCCCACTCAAACGGGCGGCAAAGGTAAGGCGTGGCGAAGGTGTTGTCGATCATCACCGGGATCGCGTGTTTTTTAGCGATGGCCGCCACTTCCTCGAACGGAAAGACGCTGATGTCGGGATTGCCCAGCGTCTCGCCGTAGATGATCTTGGTGTTGGGGCGGATCGCCTTCTCGAAGTTCGCCGGGTCGGTCGGATCGATGAAGGTCACATCGATGCCGATGCGCGGGAAGGTGTAGTTGAACTGGTTGTAGGTACCGCCGTAGAGCCGGCTGCTGCTGACGATATGATCGCCCGCGCCGCACAGCGTCAGGATGGCCATGGTCTGCGCGGCGTGGCCGCTGCTTGCCGCCAGCGCCGCGACGCCGCCCTCCAGATTCGCAATGCGCTGCTCCAGTACATCGGTGGTCGGGTTCATGATACGGGTGTAGATATTACCCAGCTCTTTCAGCGCGAACAGATTCGCGGCGTGCTGCGTGTCGCGAAACTGATAGCTGGTGGTCTGGTAGATCGGTACAGCGCGGCTGCCGGTGACCGGATCAGGCTGCTGACCGGAGTGTAGCTGCCGGGTGGTGAAACCGAAGACGTGAGATGATGTGGACATTGTGAACTTAACTCCTCAGGCGTGATGCGTGAAACGTGATACGTGACAACGTGCAGGCGTGAAACGTCAAGCGTCAAACGTCAAGACGTGCCAACGCGCAGTCGTGAAACGTCAAGGCGTCAGACGTGCAACGTGTCAACGTGCCAACGTATTAACAGAGATTGCGCTGGCAGCGCCACCAAATAGTAACGCCCTCTCACCAGGGGATGAGAGGGCGCTGTTGACATCAGGATCGCTACAAAGAAAACCCCCGTCATGTGCTTACAGGACATGATCCGGGGATGTTCAGGCGCTGTCGGCTGTCGTCCCTCTCATCTTCCAGAACAAATCTGCCGGAATTGGCACCATGCGGACGGTTGCAGGTTCAAGGTTGAAAGTCAAAGGTAGGACGACATATCACTGCTGTCTTTCCACCTTCAACCCGTAACCTTCAGCCACCCGTTGGTTGTCGAGGCTTCACAGGGCCGGTCCCTCTGCCTCTCTGGATAAGAGTTTCGTGCTATTCGGTTGTTGGCGGCGACTATACCAGGATGGGCGCGATTTGTCAAATCGGGTTTGGGGCGAGCGGGAGTGTCTTGTCGGGCTTCCTCGAACGAACAGGGTATGCTACAATAGCGTCCAGATGGCTGTGGCCTATGGGAAAACTGCCGGCGTTTCGAGCGTTCGTGCGATCTGATAGCGATGGACCAGAGGAGAAGTGTGAGATGAGCAGTGTCGATCAAGCGTATGAGACCCAAGTGAAGAACATCCAAATCAAGACAGGCAAGACAACGGATGAGTTGAGCGCCATCGTCCACAACAGCGGACTCACCAAGCACACCGAGATCCGCGACATGCTCATGCGAGAGCTGGGTCTGGGCCACGGCGATGCCAACGCACTCGTTCACTATGTGCTTCAATCAGATGGTGAGCGGGCCGCAAAAGCAAAAGGCGCGACGATTGACGACGTTGTGAGCGAGCTCTATTCGGGCGCCAAAGCCGGCCTTCGTCCGATTCACGATAAGCTGATGGGAGAAATCGACCGCTTCGGCCCATTCGAGATTGCGCCCAAGAAAGGCTACCTCAGCCTGCGCCGTAAAAAGCAGTTTGCCATGATCGGTCCGGCCACCAACACACGGATCGAAGTGGGGCTGAATATGAAAGGGGTGGACGCGACCGCCCGTTTGATCGAACTGCCGGCTGGCGGGATGTGCAACTACAAAATCAAAGTCGCCGACATCAAGGAAGTGGATGAAGAGCTATTTGCCTGGGTCAGGCAGGCTTATGATAGTTCGGGTTGAGATCGTCGAACGCCTTTCGGTAACATCCATCCCATCCAAAGGAGCCCTAAATCGTGCATCTCATGTGTCTGTCATGTGAAGTTCTGGCCCGGCCGCTCTATCTTTCCGCGGCGCGATCGCCCCATATCGTCGATATCGAGTTGTTCCGCAAAGGGCTGCACAACGAGCCGGCCGATCTGCGCGCGCGGCTCCAGGCGCGCATCGATGAGGTTTCCGGCCCGCCCTACGACTATCTCGTCATGGGCTACGGACTGTGCGGCCAGGCCACCGCCGGGCTGACCGCCCGCAGCATCCCGATCGTCATCCCGCGCGCCCACGACTGCATCACCTTGTTCCTGGGCAGCCGCGATAGCTACCAGTACCAATTCGTCAATTTCCCCGGCACCTACTGGTACGCGCACGACTACATCGAGCGCAGCGACGGCCAGGGCGGCGCGCTCTCGCTCGGTTCGGGCAGCGTCACCGGGCTGGACAAAACCTATGAGGAATATGTCGCCAAATACGGGGTGGACAACGCCGACTATCTGATGGAGGTGATGGGCGGCTGGCAGAAGCATTACAAGCGCGCGGCCTATATCGACCTGGGCGTGGCCGATGGCGGAGCGGTTGAGGATAAGGCTAAGGCTGAGGCGGAGCGCCGCGGCTGGGTCTTCGACCGGGTGGCCGGCGATATGGTGCTGATCAAGCGGCTGGTGGATGGCGACTGGGGGGATGATTTCCTGGTGCTCCAGCCCGGCGAGCATGTGACGATGACGTATGATGAGGGTGTGATCGGCTGCGCGCTGGCGAACGCGTAGCGTAAGCTTGTACAGGCCAGGGGCCGCACGCAAAGCCGCCAGGAACGCCAAGAGAGACCGCTTCAGTCTGGGCCTTTGCGTCTTTGCGTGAGCCAATATCGTGAACCACTGAGCCGGACTGTCGCTATGCAGATAATCTTTGGACTCGAGGCTTTAGCCGGTCATGTGGGCGACCCAGAAAAACCGGCTGAAGCCTCCAAACCGGAACACACGCCATCGGAAATCATTTTCGACGCACTATAGAGCGCAACCGCGGCCCATCCGAGCAGGAGGCAGCCATGAGCGAGGACACCGAACGCAGCGATATTCCACCAGGCGTGGCTCGGTCGGAGACCGGCCAGAGCGAGGAGGTGGTGGGCGTGGCTCGGTCGGAGACCGGCCAGAGCGAGGAGCCATTCGCCGACAGGCGCCGCGATTGGGACAACCTGCTGGGGATCGCGTGCGACGCGCTGCGCATCAACCCGCTGCGCTACGCCTCCTCCATCTTCGGCCCGCCGCGGACGTGGCTCCCGCCGTACAGCCGCTACTCGGAGTTCAAGATCATCGATCTGTGGCGTCCGGGTCGCACCGCGAAGTTCCTGGCGAACACCTGGATCCCCTCCATCCCGCGCACGCCGCCGAGCTTCGGTCCGCCGTTCGTCAATGGGCTGTTCTGGCAGCCCACCGTGATCTTGCAGCGGCCCGATCACAACGGCAGCTATACGACCTTCCCGGACGAGGCCTGGTTCTTCGTCAACGGCATCATGACCAACGATGCGGTGGCGCAGATCAACTCCGCCTACCTGGCTCATCTTTTCCATCGGCCCGTCACCATGATTCAAAACTCGACCGACTCGCTCTGGATCGACCTGTTCGAGTGTGCGATCGGCAAAGAGTGGTATCGGGTGGTCGAGCCGGCGGTCAAGGCGCTCCCGCCGCTCTACGACGCGCTGAAGAGCCCACACAAAGAGCGCGTCGTGGTCATCTGCCACTCCCAGGGGACGATCATCATGTCGGTCGTGCTGCGGCTGCTGGGCCAGCTTTTCCGCCGCAGCTTTTCCGCCGCCCCGCGGCCGCGCCGGCTTCCGGCGCGCGGGCCCTGTTCGCCGAAGCGCCGCGCTATGCGCCGCCCGAGTTCGTCTACCCGGATGAAGATCCGATCGACCTCGACGATTTCGACACGCTGACGGAGGCGGAGCTGGCCAGGCTGGAGGTCTATTGCTTCGCCAACTGCGCCAACACCATGACCCATATCGCGACCGCGGCGGACGGCCGTCCCGTGCCGTGGATCGAGAGCTTCGGCAACGAGCACGATATCGTGGCGCGGTTGGGCATGTTAGCGCCGCGACCGGAGCAGTGGGGCATCCGCATCGACGGGCCGCGCTATGAGCGTCACGGCGCGTGGGGGCACATGCTGAATGAGCACTACCTGCGGGAGATCGAGCGTTGCCAGAAGCGCGGGCGGCGGCCAGGCGGCGACGGCACGGCCGCGCCGTATGAGCGGGTGGCCGGCAGCGTCGAGGAAGCAGATCAGGCGCCGCGGTTGTTCGGTTATATCAATGGCGGGATTCCCGATTAGCCGGCGCGGGTCGTCCCACTCGCCAACCGAATTCTCACGCGGCGCCGATGTATCGGCCCCATCGCAATCATCATTCCGGAGTATTCAGCGTGCTGCAACGT
>JALOOE010000341.1 GCA_025454565.1 Anaerolineae bacterium | reverse complement strand
CCGAGTATTCGGGGAGCGTGGCAAGATGCTGGATCAGGGCGCGCTCGCGCACGCGATCGTAGATGATGTCGTTGACCGTGGCGATGCTGATGCGGTCGGGGTGTTGGGCGACCGGCTCGAGCGTCGCATCGGACGCGACGAGTCCCTCCTCCAGCACGCGCACGTAGATCCCGCCCTGGTTTGCGTCGATGACCCAATCGACCAGGTGCGGCTCGCCCAGCTTGCGCGCCAGCTTGCCGCACGGCTGGCGAGGCTGCGTTGCCTGGACCAGCGCGGCGCCGATCCGAAACACATCGCCGACACAGATCGCGGATTCGGTCGCGCCTGTCACCGTCAGGTTCTCGCTGAACGCGCCGGGCGAGAGCTGGCGGCCCAGCTTCTTCTCCCAGCCCGGATAGTGTTCGGCCGCAAAGATCAGCGCGGCCTGATCCGGGCTGCCGTGATTGACCAGGTCGGCCTGACCGTCCCCTTCGAAGCCGCGGAAACGTAACATGGCGGACGCGACGGGCTGTTTGTATCCGCCGGTCGTGACTTGCTTGTCGTCGTATTTGTGCACGGCAGGCAATCCAACGTTGACTGATATGACACGCATGTGAGAAACCTCGTTTGGTGGTAGAATAGCGCGGGACTCAGTAATGGTATCTGGCCTGGAGGAAATTCACCCGGTCATGGCTGACAAGGTAAACGATGCGGTGTTCTTCGGTCAGGCGGCGCGACCAGACGTCCGGGCCGAGATAGCGAAGCGGCTCCGGTTTGCCGATGCCTGCGAACGGATCGCGGAGAATGGCTTCGATGAGGGTGAATGCGCGCAACGCAACCTTGCGGTCGGTACCCACCCAATACCGCAGATCCTCGCGGAACTCGGGCTGGAAGACGGCCGCGCGTTGACCGCTCGTGGGGGCGGGCTGGCTGTCAACTCTCTTCGCCAAGCCCCACCTCGCGGCGCAGCTCATCCAGCGATTGTGTTGTGATCGTGTCCTCTCGGGCGCGGGCTAACGCGCTGAGCAGGCGTGAGGCGTTCTTGGGCGACCGCAACAGGTGGGCAGTCTCCAACAGGCTGGAGAGCTCGGTGGCGGAGATCAAGGCCACATCTTCAGCGCCGCGTCGCTGGATGATCACCACGTCGCGATCGGCAGTCACCTGGTCGCATAGCTTCGCCAGGCGCAAACGCGCCTGTGTGTAGGTGGTTTGAACGGTCATGGGACCTCCGCCAAGCGAAATTGTACTGGAATACTGTACAACATCGCCCGCGGATTGTCAAAGGATACCCCTGAACATGGCGGAACACACATTCACGTCCTGGAAAACGCTCGACCGGCGGACGATCCTGGATTGCGGCAAGTTCCTGAAGGTCGAAATGCACACGGTCGCGCTCCCCGATGGCCGCGTGATCGACGATTGGACATGGGTGGTCTCGCCGGACTTCATCAACGTCGTGGCCGAGACGGTCGATGGCGACTATCTGTGTTTTCGGCAGACCAAGTACGCGGTCCAGGGCACATCGCTGGCGGTGGTGGGCGGCTACATCGAACCGGGCGAGCCGCCGCTGACAGCGGCCAAACGCGAGCTGTTGGAGGAAACCGGCTACGAGGCGCCGGAATGGATCGGTCTCGGCGCGTATCCGGTCGAGGCCAACCGGGGCGTCCAGACGGGGCACTTCTTCCTGGCGCGCGGTGCCCGACAGGTGGCTGATCCCACCGCCGACGACCTGGAGGAGCAGGAGATCCTGCGCCTGACCCGCGCCGAGATGGCGCGCGGGCTGGCTGCAGGCGAGTTCAAGGTGCTGGCCTGGACCGCGATCGTGGCATTGGCGCTGTTGTGGCAGCCTGTTCCGGGGAGCCATATCGACGGAAGTTGACCGGAATCTGAACCAATTGCACATAGGCGGCGTCTGTAGCGTCAAACGTCAAACGTCAAACGTCAAACGGCAAACGGCAAACGTGAGGGGGCTTTCGTCCGTCTTCCGTCGTCCGTCTTCCGTCATCCCACCAGGAGAATGCATGACCAAGCTTACCCATCTATGGACGCATGAATCGCGTCAGATCGCAGTCGTCGCTTCGCTGGCCTTCGCAACGGTGCTTTGCGGTATCCTGCTCGTCGTGCGTGCACTCTACGCCGATGTGCTTGGCTACGCCGGGCTGGCCTGGAATCTCTTCCTGGCGTGGCTGCCGATGATCGCCGCGCTGACCGCGTACAACCTGAAAAGGAGCGATACGCGCGGTGTTTGGGTGCTGATCGTGCCCTGTGTTTTCCTCTGGCTGCTGTTCTTTCCAAACGCGCCGTACATCCTCACCGATCTGCTGCACTTGCGTGCGCGCGATGGCGTGCCGCTCTGGTACGATCTGATCTTGCTGATCGCGTTCGCCTGGACCGGGACATTCCTCGGGCTGGTCTCGCTCTATCTCATGCACATGTTGGTGCGGCGTTCGGCGGGCGGGGTTGCCGGATGGATCTTCACCCTGGCCGTGTTGAGCCTGGTCGGCTTCGGCGTCTATCTGGGACGTTTCCCGCGCTGGAACAGTTGGGATCTCTTCTTCAACCCCGTCGAGCTGTTGGCCGATATCTGGCAGCGCGCGCGCCATCCCCTGGCGAATCCGCGCACGATTGTCTTCTCCGGTCTCTTTTCGCTCTGCGTCACCGCCATGTACCTGATGCTGGCGGCGATCATCCAGTTCAGCCCGGAAGGGCTTGAGCGTCGTTCGACGAAAGCAGAATAGCTCTTCCATGAACCTCTTCCGCAAAGCGCTGTATCAGGCTGCACGGGTCTATTGGATGATCTTCAGACCGCTCACGCTCGGCGTGCGGGTGGTACTGCTGCGCGGCGATGCGGTGTTGCTGGTGAAGCACACCTATCAGCCGAACTGGTATTTCCCCGGCGGCATGGTCGAGCGCGGGGAGAGCCTGGAAGAGGCGGCGCGGCGCGAGGCGCGGGAGGAGGTCGGCGCGGCGTTGGGGCCGCTGACGCTGGTCGGTGTCTTCAGCAACTTCGCGCAGGGGAAGTCGGATCACGTGACCGTCTTCGCGTGCACCGAGTTCAGCATCACGCCGACCACGAATCCTGAGATCGAGCAATGGGGGCTGTTCCGCCTGGCCGGGCTGCCGGAGGGCGTCTCGGCGGCAACCCGGCGGCGGATCGAGGCGTATCTGAGGGGGGAACGCGAAGCCGCCTTCGGCGCGTGGTGAAGGCGGTGCGTTTCGTCCTCAGAGACCGGTTGAAAGGGCTGAATTCGCCTCACGCAGAGGCACAAAGAACGCAAAGAGGAAACACAAACGGCCAAAGACCGAGTGTTTCTCTGCGCCTTTGCGTGAGCGCATTGAACAGCTTCTCAGCTTGCGGCGGGCGTCGCCACCGGGGCCGCCTCCGGCGTCGTGCGCATGAACTGCGTCAGGCCGAGCGCCACCAGCACGATGAACGCGCCGAAGAGGAACGGCGCCTGCGAGCCGTACGTCACCCACACGACGCCGCCGACCACCGGGATGATGATCGCTGCGATGTGGTTGATCGTCATGTCCAGCGATAGATTGCTGGTGATCTCTTCGGGCGAGACCGCGATCTTCTGGAAGTAGGTCGTCAAGCCCAGGTTGAAACCGATGAAGATGTTGTCGAGGGTGAACAGCACGTACAGCACCGGCAACACCGTGATGTAGGCGTAGCCCAGGAACACCAATGTCAGGACGCCAAACGCGATGCTCAACATCAGGCGCTCGCCGTGGCGGCTGACCATCTGCCCCACCCAACGCAGCGACACGATATTGATCAGGCTGTTGACGAAAAACAGCACGGCTGTGGTCTGGATGCTGATGCCGTATTCCCGCACCAGTAGATAGATTGCAAAGGTCGAGAAGATGTGGCGCCGGCTGCCCAGCAGGAATGAAAGCGTGTAGAACAACCAATAGCGCTTGCGCAGCACCACGCGCCGTTTCGGCGGCAGCCCGGTGTTGCCGCCTCCCCCCATCACCAGCAGCGCCACCCCGCCGATCATCACCAGGACGCCGGTCACGCCGAAAAGGGCTTGATAGCCCATCGGGGCGATCAGGATGTAGACGCCCACCGTTGC
>JALOOE010000340.1 GCA_025454565.1 Anaerolineae bacterium | reverse complement strand
TACCCACCCCCACGGCGTCGCCCGAGGTGCCGGTGCGCTTGGTGATCCCCGACCTGAACATCGACGCAAAAGTGGTCGAAATGGGCTGGGAGGTGGTCAATACCGCGACCGGTCCGCAATCCGACTGGGTGATCCCCAAAGATGCAGCGGGCCATCATATCAACAGCGCGACCATGGATCAGCCGGGCAATCTCGTCCTTTCGGGGCACAACAATATCGACGGGAAGGTATTCGAGGCGATCAGCATGGCGTGGGACGATGCGACTCGCGCTCGCGTCGATGAGTTCACGGACCGTTCTGATATCCTGAAGGGACGCAAGATTCAGCTATACACTTCCATCGGCAAACCGGTCAACTACACTATCACCGATTTCTTTCGCCTGCGCGACTCGGGGGTCTCGCTCGCACAGCGCATGCAAAACGCTCGCTTCCTGGAGCCGACAGATGAGCCCCAGCTCACTATCGTGACCTGCTGGCCTCCCTGGAGCAATACCCACCGGCTGGTCGTGGTTGCCAAACCGTCTCAACCGTGAGCGAGTTGACGGAAAGTCGGCCAGGCAGTCCAGCGAACCGCACGGGAAGCCGCTGGTTCGGCACGCGTGTCCAAATCTGGTTGGGCCTGATCTTGGCGCTGGTCACCGTGTATCTGGCAGCACGTACGGTCGATTTCCGCCAGCTCTTGGTGGCGCTGCAAGAGGCGCACCTGCCGTTCATCGTCTTGACCCTGATTGCCAGCGTGGTCGTGACCTTCCTGAAGGGTCTCCGCTGGCGAGCGCTCTTCTACCCGCAGCGGCCCAGCCTGAGCCTGCTGCGCCTGTGCGATCTGATCGTCATCGGTCAGGCCGTGAACTATTACGTCCCAGCGCGCCTGGGTGAGGTCGTGCGAGCTTACCTGACGGGTGAAGAAGCAGCGATCAGTAAAGCGTATGCGCTCGGTACGATTGCCGCCGAGAAGCTGATCGATATCATCATGCTTGCCATCCTTGTCGCAGCGATGCTGCCATTCCTGGCGCTTCCCGATTGGCTGGCCACCAGGCTTTGGCCGGTGTTCTTTGCGGCGCTGGCTGTGGGCATTTTGGTCGCGATCCTTCTGGGGAGCCGGGGAGCCATCCTGCGAGTTGTGGATTGGGTGTTGCACTGGCTCCCGGCCTCGTTGGCCGAGCGCTGGCACGCCCGCATCAGTGCAGGGCTTGATGGGTTAAATGGTTTGGGGAATCGGCGGGCGGCTGTCGCAGTCTGGGGTTGGACGGTCGCCTTCTGGCTCGTCGCCGGATTGACGAATTATCTACTTTTGTTGGCTTTCGATCTGCCGGCAACG
Source organism: Anaerolineae bacterium (assembly GCA_025454565.1). GTDB lineage: Bacteria > Chloroflexota > Anaerolineae > CG2-30-64-16 > CG2-30-64-16 > JALOOE01. Next base: position 6,596 of record JALOOE010000340.1, on the reverse strand, counting down.
CCATTGATCGCGCTGTTCTTGCTTGTCGTATTGCAGGCCGGCGTGGCCGTACCTTCGACGCCCGGCAAGATCGGGGTGTTTCACTATTTGTGCATGATCGCCCTGGCGGTGTTTGGCGTGCCCGCCACCGTCGGTTTAGCCTACGGGTTGACGCTGCATGCGCTGGTCGTCGGCGGCGTCAGCGTTTGGGCTGCGATCGCCATGTGGCGACGTAGTTGGGGCCTCCGCCGTCTGGCCCAAGCATCCCAAGGCAATCCCGCCGTCTCTTGAGGTGGTTGCGAACGACGGCACACGGCGATTGAGGTCATACCCATGAGACGCAATTATCGTCTGGCAGGATATTTGTTGGCCGCGGCGGTACTGGTCGGGTTGATGGCGTCTGGCCCGCAGGCCTGGGCCACGCCGGACCAGATATCCTCACAGCAAACGGTGCCGACACGTACGCCAAAGCCGCCGGACCGCGAGCAGGAACCTCCCACAGCAACACCCATCATCACCCCGACGGCGGCGGTGGCCACTACATCACCGACAGTCAAGGCGGCCGGAACGCCGATCCCGATGGCTACTCCCACCCCAACGGCGACCGGCGTCCCTCTCAGCCTGACCGTCAGGGCAAATCCGAGCCGGGTCTGGCGCGGCATGCCTGTCGAATACACCCTGACCCTGGTCAATCGGTCGGCAAGCCCCATTCGCAATGTGATCTTGCTCGACGCATTGCCGGCCATGCTGGAGCCCGGGGGGATCATCTCCGGGGCCGGAGCTACCTGGCAAGACCGGACGCTGCGGATCGAGAAGGACGAGTTGAAGCCGGGCGAGCGGCTGGAGGTTATCTTCCAGGCGATCGTCGCCGAGAACTTGCCGGCGGGTACTACCATCGCCAACCAGGCAGACGCATCGGCGGCGGGTGGGCTGCAAGCAAAGGCCAATGTCGCAGTTGTCTCGCCGCCGGCGGAACTGCCGCGCGTGGGCGGCAGTTGCGATGCAGATCGCTGAGGGCAGACCTCAGAAGGAGACGCCCGCTGCCCACGCGACCTCCGATTACGCAGCGATGCGGTCGGTGTGGCCGGCACTGACCACCGGCGGCCTGGCGCTGGCGCTCTACGCTCGCACCCTCGCTCCGGGGCTCACATGGGCGCACAATGGCGCCGACGGCGGCGATCTGCTGACAGCGGCGCTGACGCGCGGCATCCCTCATCCAACCGGCTATCCAACCTATGTACTGCTGCTCGCAGCGGCGGTGAGACTGACGCCGAGTGATCCGGCTCTCGGCGGCAACTGGCTGTCCGCCATCGGCGCAGCATTGGCGGTGGCGCTGTTGTCCGATCTGGCCCGGCGCACGCTGGCCGGCCAACCGTGGCGAAATATCGCGGCCCTGGCCGCTGGGCTAATCTTCGCGACATCGCCCGCTTTGTGGAGTCAGGCGGTCATCACCGAGGTCTACACGCCGAACGCGCTGGCCGTAGTCGTGCTGCTGTGGTTGCTGTGGCGCTGGCGAGAGGCCGCGGTCGCCGGTCGGCGGGCGTGGCTCTGGCTGACGGGCGCGGGCCTCGTACTTGGCGTGGGCCTGGGCAATCATCTGACGCTGGCGCTCATGTTGCCGGGGGTGCTCGTCTGGATGTGGCCGCTGCGGCGAACAGTCCTTCGCCAGGGCGCGTGGCGAACGCGCATCCTGCCCCTGGCCGGCCTCACGCTGGGCTTGGCGACGTACGCCTACCTGCCCTGGGCGGCCAGCCGCGTTCCGCCGGTCAACTGGGGCAACCCCAACACGCCGGAGAGGTTCGCATGGCTGGCATCCGGCGTGATCTACCGCGATTTGGTCTTCGGCGTGCCGTTGAACTATCTGCCTGGCCGGCTGGCGGCATGGGCGACTGAAGCCGGCCGGCAGCTTGGCGGCGGCGCCTGGGGCGCACTGATCGCCTTGCTGGGACTGTGGCGGCTAGAGCGAACGGATCGCGCCTGGTGGTGGACGACGCTACTTGTCGCCACGGCTTACACGGCCTATGCTATCGGCTATGACGCGGCGGATTCGTCCGTTTATCTGATTCCGGCTTGGGCCGTGGCTTGCTTGTGGCTGGCGCAAGGCGTGGCCGAGATCGCTCAGCGCGTTGCTGCGTGGCGCGGCCAACGATGGGCCATTGCCAGCCTGATCGTGTTGGCGCTAGGCCTGCCGCTCATCGGAGCCGTGCGCCATTGGCCGCAGATGGATCTGAGCCGCGATCGGGCTGCGCGAGATTTTCATCGAGGCGGCGCTGGTGACCGCGGCGCCGAACGCAGTGATCCTGGTCGGCGGCGACGAGCCGACCTTCGCGCTGTGGTACACTCGCTACGGGCTCCGGCAGCGACCGGACGTGACCCCAGTCAACGTGCATTTGTACGGCTTTCCGTGGTATCAGGCCAGCCTCTTGCGGCATCATCCCGCGCTGGCAGCGGTGGCGCCCCAAGGGGCGGTGGCGTCCGCCGCGACACTGCCGCCGCTGGAAGATTTCGTCGCCGAAGCTGAACGGCGCTGGCCGTTGTACCGCGCCGGCGCGCTGGACGGTGTCGTGGCGGGGCTGAATGAGACGCCAGACGGTGTCCTGGTGCGATTGAGCGCGCCTTAGGCGCGTTTCTTGGTAGTGTGATGAAAACCAAGATCATCCTGGGCGCTTTGCTTTTCTTGCTTGTGGTTGCCGTGGCCTGGCTGGGCTGGACTGGCTATCGCGCGGCGACTCAGGCGCGCCTGGCGCTGGCGGATCTCCGCCAACTCCAGGCCCTGACCCTGGTAGGAAATCCCTCGGCGGACGCGCTGCCGGCTCTGCGCGATAGTCTCGCCAATCTGGAGACGCATCTCGCGGCGACCCAACGGATTGCGCGCCCCTTCCTGGGCCTCGCGCCGTTGTTAGGCTGGCTACCCGAGATCGGCCCGACTGTGCGCGCCGCGCCGCAACTGCTCGCGATGGGCATTGAGCTGGCCGGCGGCGGCCGGCAGGCGCTGGATGCACTGATGCCCGTTGTGGATCTGCTGGGCCAGCGCGGCCAAGGGGAGCTGCTCGCCCGCGCGCTTCCGCTGATCGCCGCCGCACGCCCGGAGTTGGCGGCGGCCGACACGCGCATGGCGCGCGCCGAGGCGCTGGCGGCAGAACTGCGCGGCCCGCTGCATCCCGAGCTGGCGCCGCAGTTGGCGCGCTTGCGTCGTCTCCTGCCGCTCGCGCGCGCCGGGCTGAAGGGCGCCCAGGTCGCGCCATCGCTGCTCGGCATGATCGGCCCGCGCACCTATCTGGTGCTTGCGCAGAACAGCGATGAGCTGCGTCCCACCGGCGGCTTCATCAGCGGCGTCGGTCACGTACGGTTGGACAACGGGCGCGTAACGGAGATCAAGCTGGGCGACAGCTACGCGGTCGACAATTTCGAGCAGCCGCATCCCGAACCGCCCTCCGCATTGCGCGAACTGATGGGCGCCGACCTGCTGCTGCTGCGCGATAGCAATTGGTCGCCTGATTTCCCAACCAGCGCGCTGGTCGCCCGTGCGCTGTATGCCCAAGATCGCGGCATCGACACCGACGGCGCCATAGCGCTGGATATGGAGGCTGTCAGGCTCTTGGTTGAGGCGATGGGTTCACTGCAGATACCCGGCACATCGCAACAGATCACCGGCGAGAACACGATCGCAGCCCTCAAGCAGGCGTGGGAGTCGCCCCCTACGACACTGAGCACAGTTCAGGAGGCCACGACATCGAATTGGTGGGAGAAGCGCAAGGATTTCATGGGCATCATGGTTGCCGCGGCGATGGCGAAGCTGCAAAGTGGCGACCTGAATCCGTCCGCGCTGGCGAAGGCGTTCTACGAGATGTTGGATGGCCGACATCTGCAGATGGCCATCGATGACCCGGACATCGCGGCTCTCTTAGCGGAACGACGATGGGATGGCGCTCTACAGCCATCGGGCAAAGGCGACTATCTCGCGGTAGTCGACACCAATTTTGGCTACAACAAAGCGAATGCGGCTGTGCAGCCGCAGATCGCTTATCGTGTCGCACCCGACGGGACCGGCCTGAGCGCCACGCTGACGCTCACTTATACGCATACCGCTCGGCCGCCGGCGCCGGGCACGCCCTGCGATCGCACCCCGCGTTACGGCGACTCGTACGATGAGCTTGCGGCGCGCTGCTACTGGGATTACCTGCGGGTCTACGCGCCGGCAGGCAGTGAAATGGTGGCTGCCGAGGGTCTGGAACGCGCCAAGACCGACCGCGGCGAAGGCAACACTACCGTGTTCAGCGGCGAATTCGTCTTGAAGCCCGGCGAAAGCCATGAAGTCGTTCTGCGCTATCGACTGCCGAACTCCGTCGCCGCGGCGCCGTATCGGCTCTTCGTCCGCAAGCAAGCGGGGGGGGCCGCGCCACCGTTACACGTGCAGGCCGGCGCGTGTCTCTGGCAGACCGATCTCGGCCGCGACCGCGAGTTCGAGTGCGAATCGGTGCGCTGAACGGGCGCGCATCCCACATCGAGCGAGGAATGCCATGCAGATTCAACATATCGGAAAACACCTGACGAGCGCCCTGGCCTTGATCTTGCTCATGCTACTCGGCGCAAGTTGTTCGGCGCCGGTGCGCATCGATTGGAGCACGGAAACCGAGATCAACACCGCAGGCTTCAACATCTATCGCGGTGAGTCGCCGGACGGCCCATTCAATGTCAAGATCAACGAGCAACTAATCCCACCGTCCCCTGATCCGATGACCGGCGGCAAATACAATTATGTCGATAGCACCGCTCAGATAGGCAAGCTATACTACTATCAGTTGGAGGAAGTGGAACGGAACGGCACGCAGACGAAACTCGGGGTGACGCCGGCACGGGCAGGCGGGGCCAATTGGCCGATGCTTCTCGTCCTCGGCGGGCTGGCGATTGTCGTCCTGACCCTCTGGATCGTGGGCGGGAAGCGCGCCACAGCGCCGCGCGCGGCGGGCGATCCTCCGAACAATTCCGATGCATCCCCATCCAGCGAGGCGAAATCATGACAATCGAGAGAGTCACCGAAGTCACCGATGAACTCGTCGCCGCATTTGAGCGCCTGATCCCGCAGCTGTCCTCGTCCAACCCGCCACCGACGCGGGCCGAAATTGACGAGATGGTGGTATCGCCGGCGATCGTGCTGCTCGTGGCCCGCGATCTCAGCCGCGGTAATGAGATCATCGGCGCGCTGACCCTGGCGCTCTTCCGCATCCCGACCGGGCTGCGCGCGTGGATCGAGGACGTGATCGTGGACACGTCCTGCCGCGGCCAGGGCATCGGCGAGGCGCTCTGTCAAGCAGCGCTTGAGCACGCCAGGGCGGCAGGAGCCACCACGGTCGACCTGACCTCACGGCCGTCGCGAGAAGCCGCTAACCGTTTATATCAGCGCATCGGCTTCGAGCAACGCGTGACGAACGTCTATCGCTACAACCTGAAACGTTGATGGTGAGGCGTCGCTCACTCCTCGCTCGGCTGGCGCAACAGGCGCGACGAATTTCCGAGGATGCCCAGATCAGGCAGCGATTGCGCCGCCGCCGCCAGGATGGGAGGCAGGATGCCCACGGCTGCCAGCGATAAGCCGACAACGTTATAGATCGCCGTGAAGGCCAGATTGGTCTTCACCACGCGCATGGTGCGATGCGCGATGCGGAACAACGCCGGCACCAGCGTCCAATCCTCGCGCATCAAAGCGACGTGCGCGGCCTCGATGGCGATGTCGGAGCCGGCCGCGCCCATCGCGATCCCGACGTCGGCCTGAGCCAGCGCCGGCGCGTCGTTGACGCCATCACCGACCATTGCGACTTTGTGCCCCTGCGCCTGGTACGCTCTGACGATACGGATTTTGTCTTCCGGGAGCAGGCTCGCCCGGAATGGGATGCCGAGGCTGCCCGCCAGCGCGCTCGCGGCACGCTCGTTATCACCGGTCAGCAGCTCAATGTGGCGCACACCCAACGCGCGCACTGCGGCCAGTGCGGCGGGCATCTCAGGCCGCAGTGTGTCGGCCGCGGCGATAGCGCCCACCAGCACCCCATCCACGGCGACAAAGAGCGTCGTCTTTCCCTGCGCTTCCCATTCCGCCCAGGCCCGGCAACGCCGTGAAATCGGCCGGCTCGGCCAGCGCCAGCCCACGCCCGCGCGCCGCGGCTCGCACCGCCTCTGCCAACGGATGCTCCGAGTAGCGCTCAGCGGACGCGGCGAAGTATAGGATTGTGAATTGTGGACTATAGTCCCCGGAGCGAAGCGGAGCGGGATTGTGGATTGAGGACTGGCTTGTCAAAGCTTCAGGGCAATCAGCAATCCGCAATCCGCAATCCACAATGTCCGTCACCTGCGGCTTCCCCAGCGTCACCGTCCCCGTTTTGTCGATTAACAGCACATCGGCCTGGGCCAGCAACTCCAGATAGCGACCGCCTTTGATCAGCAGGCCGCGCTGCGCGCCCGCGCCGATGGAGGCGAGCATGGCAATCGGCGTCGCTAACGCAATGGAGCAGGAACACGCCACCACCAGCACCGCTGCGGTCGCCAGCGGATCGCGGCTGATGATGAGCGTCAGCGCCGCGATCGCCGCGACGATGGGCAGAAACCAGGTCGAGAACCGATCG
>JALOOE010000339.1 GCA_025454565.1 Anaerolineae bacterium | reverse complement strand
CGCGTGACCTCCCACCCGTTCAGGTTTGGCATCATCAGGTCGAGGATGACCAGGTCCGGGCGCTCGCGGCGAAGCGTGTGCAGCGCGGTCTCACCATCCGGCGCGTTCAGCACCTCGTAGCCGGACTGCTCCAGGTAGCCGCGCAGGACTTTGACGATGGATTTGTCGTCGTCAACGACCAGGATTCGCTGTGGCATGATCCGCTCCTCCAGCCTATCGTACCACAGGATTCTCAAGAGAATGTCAAGAGGATCTCGCGATCCGAATCAGAAAGTGGGGCACGGTGTTGTCGCAGAATCCCGCAGGGTGCGCCCGCCCGACAGGAGCGCTGCCGTGAGGGGCACCCTCACAAGCCGAGGAGGCCGGCGCACAATCCCAAGAATCTGCGCAGGCGATCTTGAGAATATCTTGACAATACCGTGCCATAATCAGCGCTGACAGAAGGCATCACACAAGAATAAGGAGACAATCACGTGTCAGGTATCTTTGAAACACGACCGTCAGCGCCCGCACGGCGCCGCTCGGTGCCCCGGCTCATCGCGGCGGGGGCCGTGACCCTGTTCGTCGGCGCGATCATCGCCGGCTGCGCCGGGACTGCGCCCGCGATGCCGGCTGCACCAACCGCCGTCGCGGCGACCGTTGCACCCACGGCCGGTATCGTTTCTACTGCGACAATCGCCGCCGCACCTGCTGCACCTGCAGCGGCTGCTGCCCCCCAGGGCGCGCCTCCTGGGCCGCCGCCCGGAGGCGCCGGCGGCCCGCCCAAGGTGATCACGCCCACCTTGACGAACATCGCTTACACACCGATCTCCGGGACCCAGGTGCTCGACCTCTATCTGCCGGAGGGCAACGGCCCGTTCCCGGTCGTCGTCAACATCCACCCGGGCGGCTTCTTCACGGGTGATAAGAGCATGGCGCCGGGCAACCCCGGCAAGGCGCTGTTGAAGGCCGGGTACGCCATCGCCAGCATCAACTATCGCCTGTCCGGCGAGGCGACATTCCCCGCCGCGGTCCAGGATGCCAAGGCTGCCGTGCGCTTCCTGCGCGCCAACGCCGCCAAGTACAAGCTGAACCCCGACAGGATCGCGGCATTCGGGCAATCGGCGGGCGGCAATCTCGCCTCCATGCTTGGGACGTCCGGCGACGTGGCGGAATTCGATGATCCGAAACTGGGCAACGCGGGCGTTTCCAGCCGTGTGCAAGCCGTCATCAATTGGTTTGGCCCGAACGATTTCGGTGTGATGGACGCGCAGGCCAAGGCGCAGGGATGCGCGGCGAGCGATCAGACGCACAGTGCGGCCGACTCTCCTGAATCCAAGTATCTCGGCGTCGCTGTGCCAAGCTCACCGGAGTTGGTCAAGAAGGCTAACCCAATGACCTACATCACCAAGGACGACCCGGCGTTCCTGGTTCAGAAGGGCGACCAGGATTGCACCATCGCCATCGAAAACACCAAGATGCTGGCCGACGCGCTGGCCGCGGCAGGCATGGATGTGCACTACGATCTCCTGAAGGGTGTCGGTCATGGCGACGGCTTCGGGAGCACAACGCCCGTTTTCGAGAGCGAGAGCAACAGCCAGGCTTTGGTGGATTTCCTCAATGCCAAGCTCAAGGCCGCGCCTGCCGCCGCAGTTCCGACAACTGCCGCGCCGACGGCGCCCCCGGCAGCCGGAGCAGCGGCTGCCGCGCCGACCCAGTCGCTTCTGCCCGTTGGCCGCGGCCCCGGCGGCGGCCAGACCGCCATTAAGGCCACGCCGACCTTCAAGGATGTGGCGTATGCTTCGGCCTCCCCAACCCAGAAGCTCGACATCTATCTGCCGGCAGGTAATGGTCCGTTCCCACTCGTCATCAATGTGCACGGCGGCGGGTTCATGATGGGCGACAAGAGCAACCCACCGGCTACTGACGAATTCCTGGCCAACGGCTACGCGGTCGCCAGCGTGGATTACCGGCTGAGCGGCGAGGCGAAGGCCCCGGCGCAGATCCAGGATATCAAGGCCGCCGTACGCTTCTTGCGCGCCAATGCCGGCAAGTACAAACTGAACCCCGATAAATTCGCAGGTTTTGGCGGCTCCGCCGGCGGGAGCCTGGTCGCGCTGCTGGGCACATCGTGCGGCGTGGCGGCCTTAGAAGGGGCCGACCTGGGCAACGCCGATCAGTCGAGCTGCGTCCAGGCGGTGGTGGATTGGTTCGGTCCGACCGACTTCCTGCAGATGGACAAGCAGTTCACCGGGACCGCCTGCCCCGTGAACCACGACGCGGCCAATTCGCCCGAATCCATGCTCGTCGGCGCGCCGATCCAGACCGTGCCCGACCGGGTCAAGCTCGTCAACCCGATCACCTACGCCTCGGCCAAAGCGCCGCCCTTCCTGATCCAGCACGGCACGGCCGACTGCAATGTGCCGCCGCAGCAAGGCCAACTGCTCTACGATGCGCTCAAGCCATTGATCGGCGCGGACAAGGTGACCTATACGTTGCTGCAAGGCGCGGGGCACGGCGGGTCGCAGTTCACCGATCCCGCGAACATGAAGGTAGTGTTGGACTTCCTGGCGAAGTATCTGAAGGGATAGGCAGGGTCATCAAGGCCGCGTCTGGCACACCCCACCTCTGTATAAGGGCGTATGCCGGACGTGGCCGCCGATCACGAATCAGCAGTCGCCGGCAAGCGGCGCCGATCTGCGGCGCACCCTGAAGACAGTACGGCCCTTGCAGCAAGCCATGCTACTCGATGGGCCGGATCTGTGTCCAGCGTCGGTGATCTATGGCGCCACGCACCTCCCCCGTAGGTCACTCCAACTTGCCTCGCTGATGGATACGACGAGGTACCTATTGGCCTGATTGAGAGTCAGGGGTTCGGTCGTCGGAAGGGTACATCTCTCGCGGTTGACGGCCACGCCGAACGCGCATAGAATCCGGGCGATGACGACTATCACTCTGCTCTCCTGGAACGTTAACGGCGCCCGCGCCGCTCACCGCACCGGATTCCTGTCGTGGCTGGCCGAGGCTGCGCCGGATGTCCTGTGCCTGCAGGAAACCCGTTGCGACGCGGAACAGCTCCCGGCTGAGATGCGCCAGCCGCCGGGCTACCACACCTTCTGGCACGGTTCAGCGCGCAAGAAAGGTTACAGCGGCACCGGGCTCCTCACGCGCACTGCGCCGGAGACGGTGCGCTTCGGCCTGGGCGATCCGCAGTTCGACGATGAGGGCCGGACCATCGTCGCCGACTACCGCGATTTCACGCTGATCAACTGCTACTTCCCCAACGGCGGTCGTGATCACAGCCGCGTCCCATTCAAACTGGCATTCTACGACGCGTTCCTGGCGCTGTGCGAGCGGCTACGCGCCGAGGGGCGGCCGATCATCTTTTGCGGCGACATCAACACCGCCCATCGTGAGATCGACCTGGCGCGGCCGCAGGAGAATCGCAACACCACCGGCTTCCTGCCCGAGGAGCGCGCGTGGATGGACACGTTGGTCGCGCACGGTTATGTCGATACCTTCCGCCGTGTCCACCCCGACCTGGCCGGCCAGTACACCTGGTGGCTGCAATTCGGCGGCGCTCGCGAGCGGAACATTGGTTGGCGCATCGATTATTTCTTCGTCGCGGCCGAGGTACTGCCGCGCGTAGCCGACGCGTTCATCCTGCCCGAGGTGCGCGGCAGCGACCACTGCCCTGTTGGCCTGCGGCTGGACGTGGCGAATCCCACAATCCCCGAAGAAAATCCGGGCCGGAGCAGCGCGTAAGGATCAGATAAGGGATCGAGTTGTGAACTGGCGCAGGGGCTGGCCGAGGTCGAGCGCAACCCGACGAACAACCGCATGCGGACATCGTAGCACCCCGCACCGCTTGACCCAACGCGCAGCAACGAGGAAAACGCATGGCAGAGGCATATGCACCGGGTCAAATCATCATCCTGAACGGCGTCCCGCGCTCCGGGAAGTCGAGCATTGCCGCCGCGATCCAGCAAACGTTTGACGGCGTGTGGATGAACCTGGGGGTCGATCGGTTCATGCAGATGACCCCTGCACGGTACCTGCCCGGCATCGGCCTGCGGCCCGGCGGCGAACGCCCCGACCTCGA
>JALOOE010000011.1 GCA_025454565.1 Anaerolineae bacterium | reverse complement strand
TCCGGTCGTCGCATCACGCACGGACCACTCCGGGCGCGCAGCGGAGAGCAGGTTGTCTTTGAACGTGACAATCCTGGCGATAGTGTAGATATTGTGATCTTTGAACCACTGCATGAAGGCCGGCCAATCCTTCACCATGACCATGCCATCGGCGCCGATCTGTTTGGCGAGTGCGACCTGCGTCGGATAGACAATATAGCCACGATCACCCTTGACATCCATGACAATCGCGTTTAATTCGGTGGTTTCCAGAAGGTCTTTGATGCGTTTCATGAATGTGGCGTCACCAAGGGCGTAATGAGAGACGTAGATGCCCTTGATGTAGTCGCCGGAATCGGCATCGACGGTTCTGGACTGCGCGGCTGCGCCGGGTTGCGGCAGCCAGTTCTTGCAGATGTCCCAGGTCGATTCGTCGGCGAAGAGGCAACGCTGCGGCTCGCGGCGCACCGCATCGACGAGCGGGCCGAAGCCGAGCCGCGTGGCGAGGCCCAGCGCGACCATGATCCCGACCAGGACAAGCACGGTCATCAGCAGATAGAACCACCATCGTTTCACGATCATGATCCCCTGGAGAACGGATGAAGGACGCCCACGGCGAGGGGCTGGTAAGATGATAACCGACCACGGCGATTTGTGCAACATATCGGCATCAACTTTTATCTGCTACAAAACTGGCACTTGACACCCACCCCAGCGCGCACTATAATCGCGACGTGGATGTTTTCGGACCTGCGTCAGCGAAGATGCCGATCGCCGGTCGTGTCACAACGATGTGGAGCGCTGCCCCGGCGGGGCATCCGACCAGCCGGGGTCCCAACTGGTTGCCGCAAACAAACCTATCCGCGGGACTCGTGCAAAAAAGAGGTGTACCCATGATCCTTCGTAAGTCCGCTTTTCTGTCTGTTGCGCTCTTGCTTCTGGCGACTCTCGTCTTGCCTGCGGGAGGGTCGGATGCTTCCGGCGTCGCTCCGCAGTCATCGGAGATAGCTCTGAACTCATCGGCCGCCCTAAGTACGCCTCCATCCGAAATGCCAACCGACCAGATCATCGTCAAATACAGGATACCGGCCTCGATGCTGGGGACGACCGGCCCGGCGAGCGCGCTGGCGCTGCAGCGTCTGAGCGATGCGGCGGGCGTTTCGCTGACGTATGTGCGCGAGATGTCCGGTGATGCGTATGTGCTGGGGCTGCCGTCGCCCATGCCTTTGCCGGAGGTGCAGGCGATTGCCGACCGGATAAGCGCACTGCCCGAAGTCCAGTACGCCGAGCCGGATGCCATCATGCAGCACACCCTGACGCCGAATGACCCTCAGTATGGCAACCAATGGCACTACTTTGCTCCCGGCGCTGGGCAATACGGCATCAACGCCCCCGCGGCATGGGATATTACCACCGGGTCGGCGAGTATCGTCGTGGCAGTCATCGACACCGGCATCACCAACCACGCCGACCTCGCCGGGCGCAGTGTGCCGGGATTGGGATATGACTTCATCACGAATGTTGCCTCGGCAAATGATGGAAACGGTCGTGACAGTGATCCCAGCGATCCGGGCGATTGGGTTACAGCCAATGAATGCTTTGCTGGTTCGAGTGCGAGTAATAGCTCCTGGCACGGCACCCATGTTGCTGGCACGATCGGGGCCGCCAGTAACAATGGTATGGGCGTGGCAGGCGTCAACTGGAGTTCCAGGATCGTGTCGGCTCGTGTGCTGGGCAAGTGCGGTGGCACGATCTCGGATATCGCAGATGGGATGCGCTGGTCGGCCGGTCTGGCCGTAGCGGGTGTGCCCGCCAATGCCAATCCCGCTAAAGTGTTGAACCTGAGCCTGGGTGGCAGCGGGGCGTGCGGCACGACGTACCAGGATGCCATCAATGCGATCGTCGCGGCCGGTGCGACCGTCGTGATCAGCGCTGGCAACAGCAATGCCGATGCGAGCGGGTTTCGCCCCGCAAACTGCAACGGCGTCATCACGGTTGCCGCAACAAACCGAAACGGCTCGCGGTCGTATTACAGCAACTATGGGGCAACAGTGGAAATCAGCGCCCCCGGCGGCGAAACCAACGTTTCAAGCAGTAATGGCGTGCTCTCCACGCTGAACACCGGCACGCAAGGACCACTCGCTGATAAGTACGCCTATTACCAGGGCACCAGCATGGCTGCGCCACACGTAGCCGGTGTGGCGTCGTTGATGCTTTCGCGAAACCCGTGGCTAACGCCAGCACAGGTTCTCAGCCTGATGCAGAGCACGGCCACGGCGTTCCCGGGCGGCAGCAGTTGCACTCCATCCCTTTGCGGCAGCGGTATCGTGAATGCCGGCGCTGCCGTGGCGGCAGTTCCCGATCCCCCTGTTCTGAACAAGAAGCTCTATCTGCCGTTGGTGCTGAATGGCTATCCTCCCATTCCAGCCGCTCCGTTGCTGAACGCCATCGCCAACGGGGACGGAGACGGGAACTACACTGTGTCATGGAATGCGTCAGCCACCGCCACCGGCTATCTCCTTCAAGAGGACGACAACGCCGCTTTCTCGAGTCCGGAGACGCGTTATTCGGGCGCCGGCACTTCGTGGGATGCCACTGCCAAGGCGGTCGGCACTTACTACTATCGCGCACAGGCGAGCAACACATGGGGCGCCAGCGGGTGGAGCAACGTCGTGTCGGTGGTCGTGCAGCCGCCGTCATCAGGGCCGACACCCGGATTCTGGCAGCAACCTGGTGGCGCCATGGAGTTCTACGTCACCGCGGATCGGGGCTTCGTGGACGACTTCGCGATCTATATCAATGTAACTGGCTGCGGCAGTTACAAGATCACACATACCATACCTGAGCCGATCTCCAGCAACAGTTTCTCGTGGTCGGGGCCGTTCTATGCATCAGGAACGTTCAGCTCACAAACCGCAGCCGGCGGCACGACCGGGCTAAGCAGCTTCCCTATCTCCGGATGCGGTCTGGTTTCCGGCGGGCCATATGCATGGTCGGCAGGTTGGGTGAGCGGCTTAGCGATGTCGGTGGAGGCGGCAGAGGCGAATCTGGTCGAGTCCGCGGATATGGGCGATGCGTTCGAGGTCACGCGCATCCCGTAATCGACACAAGGTTGGGAGAATAAAAAGGGGGCTTCCCGACCGGGGAGCCCCCTCTGCTTGCCGGGCGCACTTATCTGACCGGCCGCATCTCCGCCACAACCATCCCCGCCAGGATGAGCCCGCAGCCGAACAACTGTCGCGGCCCCAGCAGTTCGCCGATCAGCAGGAAGCTGAACAACGCAGCGAACACCGGCTCGGCGGCGAAGATCAACGCGGTGTGCGTGGCGGATGTGAAGCGCTGGGCCACCGTCTGGACGCCGAAGGCCAGCGATGTGGCGAAGAGGCCGGTGAACACCGCGGCAAAGAGCACCTGCCCGGTTACCCCAACGAAAAGTGAGGTCAGGCCACCGGCTGGACGCACATCGAACAGCAGCGCCGCGACCCCACTCAACAGCATCACCACAACGATCTGCCCGAACGTGAGCAGCACCGGGTCGAATTGCGGCGCGAAACGGCCGGTGAGCAGGATGTGTGCGGCAAAAGCGAGCGCGCAGCAGAACACCAGCAGGTCGCCCGATGCGATGGCGAGGCCGTTCTGCAGGGATAACAATGCAAGACCGACCATCGCCAGGCCTACGCCCAACCACGCGTTGCGCTCCGGCGCCTGGCGCAGCCACAACGCCGCCACCACCGGCACGATTACCACCGACAGCCCCGTAATGAAACCCGCCTTGGCCGGCGTCGTCAGGTGCAGGCCGGCAGTCTGAAAGGCATAGCCGGCGAAGAGGGCAATGCCGATGAGCAGGGAAACGGAGGAAAGGAGGAGCGAAGGGGAGGAGAAGAATGAGGGAGGCGCGGAGCGAGCGGGCAAGCCCCCGCCGGTTACCTCGCCCCTCTGCCCCCCTGCCCCTCTGCCCCCCTGCCGCAAAAGAACGAACGGCAACAGCACCAGCGCCGCGCACACAAACCGCAGCGTCATGAAGCTGAAGACCGGGAAGCTGGCGACCGCGTCCTTGACCATGACGAAGGTCGCACCCCAGATGGCAGTGACGCCGAGCAGCGCAGCGTCGGCGAGGAGTTGGCGCGAGCCGCGCTGTGTGATGCGCGAAACGTATTGCGTGGTACGTGTTGCGTATTCCGTCACCCTGTCACCCTGTCACCCGCTCCCCCCGCTCCTCATCCCCTCCGCTCCTCGCCGCCGCTGCCCAACTCGTTCTTTACCGTCTTCACCAACGCATCAGCCTTGAGCTCCGGCAGGGCGTAGCACGGCCCGCCGAGTGCATTGGCGAGTTGTTGCGCCAGGCCGCGGTCGAACGCGGGATGCTCCATGTTGACGACAATAGTCCGCAGGTGGCTGTCTTTGATCATGAGCGCCATACGGCCGGCCTCTTCCTGAGGCGGCATGCCGGTGACGGAGACGTTGCCCGCGCCGTCGGTCAGGATGATGATGAGCGGCTTGGTCTCGGGATCGCGGCGCTGGGCCAACGTGCAGACGCGATAGGCGGCGAGCAGGCCGGCCGAGAGCGGCGTCTTGCCGCCGACCGGGATGTCGCGCAGCGCGCGCTGGGCCAGTTCGACGCTGGAGGTGGGCGGCAGTACGGTACGCGCTTCCTCACGCTGGAATACCACCAGCCCCACCTGATCGCGGCGCTGATAGGCGTCGTGCAGCAGTGAAATGATGGCGCCCTTGGTGGCCTCCATCCGCTCGGCCGCAGCCATGCTCCACGATGCGTCCACCACGAAGAGCACGAGGTTCGAGGCGCGGCGCACACGCACCTTCTTCTGCATGTCGTGGCGCTTCACGACGAACGCCACCTTGCGCTGGGCGCGCTCGACCGAGCGGCGGCGCTGGAAGGGCGCAGCAGTGCGGATGGTTGCGTCGAAGGCCAGGTCCTCGGGCCGGCCTTGCATCGGCTTGGCTCGCACATAGCGGCCACGTTTGCGCTGAGTCAGCGTGACGCTGCGTTTGCCGGCGGCCTTGCGCGTCAACTTGTCCAGGGGCGTATCGAGCCGCTTCGCCTGGAAATCGGCGCCGATCTTCACCGGCTTCTGAGGTTGCGGGCCGTTGCCGGCCGTTTGTGGAGATCCTTCGTCGAGTGGATTGCCGCTAGCCGAGGTAGGCGACTCTGACTGTTCAGTTAGCGGCCCGGTGCTTTTTTTACGCTGGACGTAGTCTGTTGCGACTCGTCCGGAGATGGCGGCGGCGTTTCGGCGGGCGCCTCGGCGCGCGCTTTCTTCAGCCGATCTTCGAGCTGCCCCGAATCCATCACCGCTTCCTCGAACGGCTGGCGCTTGAGGCGATGCGGCAGCGCCAACTCGGCGGCTAACAGGATGTCCTGCTCCTGGATCGCCAATCGGCTCGCCCAGGCGGCGTGCGCGCGGGCGGTCTTCAGGATGACGATATCAGCGCGATGGCCGTCCACTTTGAAGGAGGTCGTGAGTTGTGCGATGGTGAAGAGGTCGCGCTGGGTGTGCGTCACCCGAAGCAGGCGATCGCGCGCGGCCGCAATCTCCAGCGAGAGCTGATCTTCGCGCGGCTCCCATTCCTGGTAGAAGCCTTCGGGGTCCGATTCGTAGGCCACCCGGCGCTCAACGATGGCCACGCGCTGCCGCGGGTCGTGGATGCCGTGCATGTCCACGCAGAGGGCGAAGCGGTCGAGAAGCTGCGGCCGCAGATCCCCTTCTTCGGGATTCATGGTGCCCACCAGCATGAAGCGGGCAGGATGGCTGAAGCTGATCCCCTCACGCTCGACCACGTTGACGCCCATCGCTGCCGAATCCAGCAGCAGATCGACCACGTGATCATCGAGCAGGTTGACCTCGTCGACGTAGAGCAGACCGCGATTGGCCGCGGCCAGCACGCCCGGCTCGAAGTGGCGCTCGCCGTGCTGGATGGCCTTCTCGATGTCAAGTGTGCCGACGACGCGATCTTCGGTCGCGCTGACGGGCAGATCGACGAAGCGGGTGCGCCGGGGGGTCGTCGGCAGCTTCTCGCCGGCGGCCAGCCGGTCTCGGCAATTGTCGCACAGCGAATCGAGGCCGCTGGGATCGCAGGCGAAGGGACAATCGGCCACCACCTCGATCTCGGGCAAGAGCGCGGCCAGCGCGCGCGCCGCGGTGGATTTGGCGGTGCCGCGTTCGCCGCGGATCAACACCCCGCCGATGGCGTTGCTGATGGCGTTCAAGATCAGGGCGCGCTTCATGCGCTCCTGGCCGACGATAGCGGTGAAGGGATACGGTCGGATCGGTGGCACAGGCAATGCTCCGGTTTGGATTTCCGATGTAATTATACCACCAGGGAGACGAAAGACGAAAGCAGCGCTAACGCGGTAGTGGGGCATTGACCTTCGCGATAGGGTGTGATACCCTTGAGCCATAGCGGTATCTGGCACGGATTGCCATGCCGTGACCTTCAGACAAGGTTCAGGTAATGATGAGGTAGGTGCATATGGTCAAGTTTCTGTCTCACAAAACCAATCCCGATCCTGCGCTGACCCGCTATCCAGCGGCGATGGCGGGGCTTCTCTCCCTCGGCAAGGTCAGCGAAGACATGGATTATCGCCCAATTGCCGAACCGCTCGCCGAGTACGCGCCCGATCTGATCCGCATGGTGCTCGACGACGACCTGAATATGCGCGATGAACACGATCGGGCGGTTTGGGCACCCTACCATGCGCTCAATGTGCTGGGCGAGCTGGGTCCGGCCGAGGCCGCCGAGCCACTGACCGCCTGTCTCGACACCGAAGATGATTGGGTTGGCGAGAAGTTGCCGGCGGTCTATGCCGCCATCGGCCCGGCGGCGCTCCCGGTGCTCCACGCCTACCTGGCCGACCGGGAGCACGACACCAATGCCCGCGGCGCGGCATCGAACGCGCTGGTCGCCATCGCACAGACGCATCCAGCGGCACGGGATGAGATCATCGCGTGCCTGACAGCATTTCTCGATCGGCCTGATGCCGGCGTCAATGGCGACGAGGAGGTTGTCACGGCCTTCGTCATCGCTGATCTGGGCGATCTGAAGGCGCTCAGCGCGTACGAGGCGATCCGCCGGGCGTATGCCGAAGACCGCGTGGATGGACAGATCATCGGACTGGAGGATGTGGAGCGCGATTTCGAGATGGGGCCGCCGCTCGATTTCAGCGCGCCGCCCAAACCGCGCGATGAACCCGGTGTGCGGCTGGTGCTCAAGTGCAAGGTGTGTGGCCGCGAACGCGAGCATATCTTCCCCAAGGTCTACTACGATCTGGGCACCGCCAACGACGACAAGAAAAAGGACAAGTACGATCCGCTTATCATCCCCCAGCACGTCATCTGCCCGAAGTGTGGCGCGGTAGATCAGTATGAATTGGGCACGATGGGACACATGGCAGTGACGGCAAGCCTGCTGGCGCTGCGGTTTCCTGATGGTGGAGGTTTCTTGCGCGAGAACCAACGGGTGACGTTCCTGAACTTCACCACCCGTTGGGGGCCGATGCACCCGCAGGAGGCGATCGAACGCTATCAACGAGAACTGGCCCGGCAGCCAGAGGACGTCTCATTGTACGTCGGTTTCGGCAATTTATACAAGATACTTGGCCGGCATGGTCAGGCCGAATCAGCGTATACGCAGGCTCTACGCCTCGATCCCGATGCTGCCGAGGCCTGGCTCGGCATGGCGCAGCTCGCCGGAATGCGCCGTGATATTCCAGAGGCGATGCGTTGTTGGGAAAAGGTACAGGAAACATGTCGAAGGAGCGACCTATCACCGGCGGATCAAATCCTCATGGGCGAAAGCGCTGAGGAGGCGCTGGCCGATCTACACCAGGGCATCATTCCACCCTCCGAGCCGCCTCTGCCCACAGCCCCGGCGGCGCCGAAACCATCGAAGGGGGCAAGCTCGGACACGAGCCAGCGCAAGGTCGGCCGCAACGAGCCGTGTCCTTGCGGCAGCGGCAAGAAGTACAAGCACTGTCATGGCCGCAAAGGTTAGCGAATGCCGATATCCGAACCAACGTCACTGCTCGAACTCACCCAGGAGGAGCTGACCCAGTTGCTCGCCTCCTGGGGCCAGCCGCGCTATCGCGCCGACCAGGTCTGGGCATGGCTTTATGGGAAGCTGGCCGCCGACCCGGCCGGGATGACCGATCTGCCCAAAGCGCTGCGGGAGCGCCTGACCGCTCAGACGCGGGTTGATCCGCTGAAGTTGATCATCCAACAACGGTCGAGCGACCTTCAGACGGCCAAGTGGCTGTTTCGGTTGCCCGATGGCCTCACCATCGAGACCGTGCTGATGCTGTACGACGAGCGCAGCACGGTCTGCATCAGCACGCAAGCTGGCTGCGCGATGGGCTGCGTCTTCTGCGCTACGGGGCAGGCCGGGCTGGCGCGCAATCTGACCCCCGGTGAGATCGTGGCGCAGGTGTTGGCCGCGGCGCGGTGGCTGGCCGATGACGAAAGACGAAAGACGATGGACGAAAATGACGCCACGATAATGGCCCTTGGTCCTTCGTCTTCGGTCCTTCGTCTGACCAACATCGTCGTCATGGGCATGGGCGAACCGCTGGCAAACTACGATCGCACGTGGGCAGCGCTGCGGCGCATCACCGACCCGGGCGCGTTCGGGCTGGGCGCGCGGCACATCACCCTGTCGACGGTCGGGCTGCCGCAGGGCATCCGCAAGATGGCTGACGAGCCGCTCCAGATCAACCTGGCGGTCAGCCTGCACGCGCCGAACGACGACCTGCGCACCCAGCTCGTACCGATCAACCACCGCTATCCGATCGCCGAGGTGCTGGCCGCAGTGAAGGATTACATCGCCCGCACGCATCGCCGCGTCACGTTCGAGTACGCGCTGATGGCCGGGATCAACGACACCCCGGCGCTGGCCCGGCAACTGGCCGGCTTGCTCAAGGGCGTGCTGTGCCACGTCAACCTGATCCCGCTCAACCCCGTCGCAGAATCGCCGTACCAGCCTTCCTCCCCGGAAAACGCGACCGCCTTCCAGAAGATCCTGGAGGTCAACCACATCCCGGCCACGGTGCGCATGCGCCGCGGCATCGACATCGACGCCGGCTGCGGACAGTTGCGGCGGCGGGCGGCACTGGGAACAGGAGAGGGGATGAAAGGGTGAGTGGGAGAGTGGGAGAGTGAGAGACTCTGAGCCACCACACTGGCGCGCTAGGGAGCTCGCCCTTTCTCCCTTTCTCCCTTTCTCCCTTTCTCCCTTTCCACCGCTCTCCCGTTCATATCCACCGTCTTTGCCATTTTCCCCGTTCCGTTGTATCATTGGGTACGTCCGAATGCCGAACGGCATGAGTCTGGAGTCTGTCGAGTCGCCATAATCACGTGCAACGCGTCCTTTTCATGCGTTGCACGTGACGCGTAGGAGCACGTCTTGGTCAAAATCGCACCATCCATCCTTGCCGCCGATTTCGCCGAGTTAGGCGCGGCGGTGCGCGCCGCCGAGGCCGCCGGGGCCGACTACATCCACGTGGATGTGATGGATGGTCATTTCGTGCCGAACATTACCATCGGCCCCCCCGTCGTGGCAGCTCTGCGCAGCACGACGAAGTTGCCGCTGGATGTGCATCTCATGATCGAGGCGCCCGACCGCTTCCTGGCCGACTTCGCCAAGTCTGGCGCCGACATCATCACCGTGCACGTAGAGACCTGTCCGCACCTGCACCGCACCGTCCAGGCGATTCGTGCATTGGGCGCGAGGCCCGGCGTGACGCTCAATCCGGCGACGTCGCTCGAAACGGTGCGCGAGAGCCTGCCGTATGTCGACCAAGTGCTGGTGATGACGGTGAATCCCGGTTTCGGCGGGCAAAGCTACATCCCAACCATGACGGACAAGGTCGCACGTCTTGCGGCGATGATCGCCGCCACCGGGCGGACAGTGGATATCGAGGTGGATGGCGGGATCGATCCGACCACCGCGCCGATGGTCGTGAGGGCCGGCGCTACCGTGCTGGTCGCCGGGACGAACGTTTTCCGCAACGCACACGGTCTCGCCGTCGGCATAAGCGAGTTACGCGCAGCAGCCAATAGCGCGCTGCGCACATCGGGCGGTTAAAAGCAACAGCCGGCGGTGATGCCGCCGGCCGGTTGCCTGGATAGGATATAGACGCTGTGCTACACCTTCTGGCGGGTTTTCAAGCACTTTGCACAAATGTACATGCGCTTCTGGGCGCCATCAGCGTTCACCCGCATGCGCTGCAGGTTCGCGTTGAAGCGTCGCTTGGTATGCCGCATCGAGTGGCTGACGTTGTTACCGAACTGCGGCCCCTTGCCGCAAACTTCACACCTGGCCATTGGATTCCCCCCAAATCGTTCGATGTCATAACAAACGGATGACCGAGCCAAGAGGGCCCGGCCACAACAAAGGCAATCTTAGCACAGAGGGATGTATTTCGCAAAACCGAGCATGACGCGTTTTCGGCGGTTCCCCGCCTTCAAGAAAGAGGTGCTGCATGACTGAAGAAACCCAACAAGGTCGGATCGAGATTTCGCCGCGGGCCATCGCCACGGTCGCCGGCGATGCCGTCCTGCGCTGCTATGGGGTCGTCGGCGTTGCCAGCAAAAACATTATCGGCGGCATCGCCGATCTACTCCAGCCCGACCGGTGGGGCCGGGGTGTGGACGTGAGCGTGCGCGATGGTTCCGTGGTGGTCGATCTTTACGTCGTCGTCCAATACGGCACGCGCATCTCAGAGGTCGCCCACGGCGTGATGAACAGCGTCAAATACAGCCTGGAGCAGGTGCTCGGCATCCCCGTGGCAGAAGTGAACGTCCACGTGCAAGGGCTGCGCATGTTGAGTGACACGGATTGACCGATCTCGAGCCCGTGGAGGAACCCATCTTGGTAGCAGCCGATAGCTCAACGGCACGCATGACGGCCGCCGGCCCCCCCCACCCATCCGATGGCGCACGCTCATCCGGTGCGACGGTTGACGCGCTCGGCGGCGCCGAATTTCGCGACCTGCTCAACGCCGGCCTGGATTGGCTCGACGCGCACCATGACATCGTCAACGCGCTGAACGTTTTTCCCGTGCCCGATGGCGACACCGGCACCAACATGCTATTGACCATGAAGTCAGCGCTCCACGAGATCATCGCCACCAACGCTAACACCGTCGGCGAGGTCGCCAGGGCCGCGGCGCATGGCGCGCTGATGGGCGCACGCGGCAACTCCGGCGTCATCCTGTCGCAGATCCTCCGCGGCGTTGCGCGCAGCCTGGACGATCAGCCCACCATCACCGGGCAGCGTTTTGCGGCGGCTCTGACTGAGGGGAGCCGCATCGCCTACAAAGGCGTCAATCGCCCTGTCGAGGGCACCATTCTGACTGTCGTGCGCGAGGCGGCGGCGGCGGCGGAACTGGCAGCCCAGAGCAACGCTGACCTGCGCTTCGTCATGGCCGAAACGGTGCGCGCTGCCGATGCGTCGGTTGCGAACACGCCCAAATTGCTGCCGGTGCTTGCCCAGGCCAACAAGGTCGACAGCGGCGGCAAGGGGCTGTTTTTCATCCTTGAGGGGATGTATCGTGCGCTGTACGGCGAGACGACGCAGGCGTCAACCTCAACCGCCACGCGCCCCGAAGCGATTGCGGCCGCACCGGCGCCCGCTCGCCCCTCGAAAGGCCGTCGCGATCTCCCAAGCCTGGTCCATGGCTTCGATGTGCAATTTCTGGTGGAAGGCAAGAGCCTCGACGTCGACGCCATTCGCACGCAGATCACGGCAATGGGGGACTGTCCGCTGGTGGAGGGGGATCGCACCCTGGTGAAGGTTCACGTACACGTGCCCAACCCCGGCGTGCCGTTGGCATACGCGGTGGGGCTAGGGTTCGTCACCGACGTCGTCGTCGAGAACATGGACGACATGCACATCCCGGAGATGCGGCCAGGGTATGATCCAGTGCCGCCTCGCTTTGAGACGGCAGTGACGGCGACCGCAGCAGCGACCTCAGTCACTGCATCCGTTACCGTCACACCTGACGATAGCGGCGCGCTCGCCGCCATCGATGGCCCCGGTGTCATTGTGGTTGCGCCGGGCAAAGGCCTGGGGGATGTCTTCCGCAGCCTCGGCGCGCATGTCATCGTGTCGGGCGGCCAAACGATGAACCCGAGCACCCAGGATCTCTATCAAGCGATCGCCAGACTCCCAACCGAGCATGTCATCATCCTGCCGAACAACGGCAACATCCTGATGGCCGCGCAGCAAGCGCAGGCATTAGCAACTGGCAAATCGGTAGCCGTGGTGCCGAGCAAGAGCGTGCCCCAAGGCATCAGCGCGCTGCTGGCGCTCAACCCCCACGCCGACCTGGCGCGCAACGTCTATACCATGACCGCAGCGCTCGCCAGCGTGCAAACGGGCGAGGTCACCATCGCCGTCCAAGATGCTCGCTTCGACGACATCGAGGTACACTCCGGCGATGTGATCGGTCTGCTCAACGATGAACTGACGGCCAAAGGCCCGGACAGCACGGCGGTCGTGCAAATGCTGCTGGACCAGATGGGCGCCGCCGAACGCGAGATCATCACGCTGTACTACGGTCAGCCGGTCACCGCGCAAGAGGCGGATGCACTGCTCGTCAAATTGCGCAGCTTGTTCCCGGACCAGGAAATCGAAATCGTTGGCGGCGGTCAGCCGTTTTATCACTACATCATTTCGGCAGAGTAAGGCGGATTGCCGATTTCGGATTGTGGATTACGGATTCCGCCATGTGAGGACTTGTGGCACTCGTAAAAATCGTTACCGATAGCAGCGTCTTCTTACCCGATCCTGAACTGCTCACCGCGCTCGGCATCGAGGTGCTACCTTTGACGGTGCGCGTTGGGGAACAGAGCTACCCCGAACGCGCCAACGTCGTCGATGAGACATTTCTGCGCAAGATGACGCAGAACTCGACATCGTTCTCTGTGGACGCGCCGACTGCTGGCCAGGCCCGACGCCTTTTCGAGCGCTTGGCGCAGACCACCGATCAGATCGTCTGCATCCATGTATCGGGCGCGCTCAATGACGTGGCCGAAGTGGTAGAACGCGCCAGCCGGTCCTATGCTGGGCGGCAGCGCATTGTCGTCGTGGACACCCTGACCACATCCGTAGGGCTTGGGTTGATCGTTGAGGCGGCGGCCAGGGCAGCCGCTGATGGCGCGCCACTGCCAGAGGTGGTGCGGATCGTGCGGGGCATGGTTCCGCACATGTATGCGCTCTTCTTCTCCGATTCGCTGGAATACCTGGAGGCCTGGGGGCGTCTCGGGTCGGCGCAGACCATGTTGGGCACCATGCTGAACCTGAAGCCGCTCTCAACCATGGAAGACGGTGACCTGTTACCCATCGAAAAGGTGCGCAACTACCAGCGCGCCGTCGACAAGCTCTACGACTTTATCGTCGAGTTCTCGCGCATCGAGCAGATGTTCCTGCTACAAAATGGCTTCGAAACCGAGGCCGCCCAACTCCTCGAACGACTCGAGGTCACCTACCCAGGACGTGAGTTCCCAGTGATCGGCTTCGGCCCATCGCTGGCGGTGCATATTGGCCCAAAGGCGTTGGGGATCGTCGTGTACGAAGGCGGCCGATGAACAACGCATTCCCCAGACTTCTCAAAGTTCTGAGCCTGGAGCGACAGCTAGGCTATCGCAACAAGGCTGTCATCGGCGGGCTGGACAAGTTCGCCAGCCGCTGGGAGACCGACGCGCGCGCCGAAGCCCCGGATGCTCCCCAAGTCGGCGAGATCAGATCATCTCGCTGCTGATCGGCTATCCGGCCGTCGAAGACACGGCAGCGCGCGAACGGATCATCGAGGAGATCCTCCGCCGCGTGCGTGAGATCGCGCCTACTCTGACCGTCACTGAGGAACGCGTGGTCCCGTCGCCCCAGCCTCGGCCCGCGCCGCCCGCCAGCGCAGCCGCTGGTGCGACACCCGAAGCCTCCGAACCGTCGCCTGCCCCCCCCGATCTCGCAGCCCAGCCCGAGGCCACGCCGTTGGCGGAAGAGCCGACTGGTCAGGAGCCGCGCCGAGAACGAGCCAGCGAGCGCATTTT
>JALOOE010000338.1 GCA_025454565.1 Anaerolineae bacterium | reverse complement strand
CCAGCACCGCGGGCCGGGTGCCCCAGGTCACCGCATCGGTCAGTCCGTGGAGCACCAGCGCGGCCTGGCTCGCCAGCAGCCCCGCGCCCAACCCGGTCAACCAGCCGTCGCCGGAGGCTCGCCCGCGGCGGTAGGCCTGCCACGCGCCGGCAAACACCAGCCCGACTAACGCCAGCCACGCGATCACGCCCGGCAGCCCCAAATCCACGGCGACTTGCAGCGCCAGGTTGTGCGCATGCGGCACGTCCGCATCGGGGCCGAGCGTGAAGAATGGGTAGAGCAGGTTGGCGACCGGCTTGAAGCTCCCCATGCCGACGCCGGTGAAGGGGAAATCCTGGATCATGTACAGCGCGCGTGACCAGACCTCGGGCCGGCCGCTGAGTCCCCCGATGGCCGATCCGGCGCTGAACAGCGCCGCGCCCCGCTCCACGCCTATACGCGCGATGACCAACCCGGCGGCCAGCGCGCTCAGCGGCAGCGCCACCCAGCCCCAGCGCCACCGGAGCGCGATCAAGACCAGCAGCCCCGCCGCAAGGCTGATCAGCGCGCTGCGCGACTCGGTGAGCGGCAGGACCGCCAACGACACGACCGCGGCGACGGCCATCAGCGCCAGTTCGATCCGCCGCAACCGCCGCCAGGAAAAGAGCAGCGCCGCGAGCGCCAGCGGAACCAGCACGATCAGGATGCCGGCCATCACGTTCGGGTTGACCGTCTCGGACAGCAAGTTCGGGAGGCGCGCCCAGCCTCGCGGGAGGAAGCTGAACTTGCCCGATAGCAGGGCGGTGCTGAACGGCGCGATCAGCGCCAACCCCAGCCCGGCCAAGACCAGCCCGGCGCGCAGCCAGCCCAACCGGCTGCGTCCGTCCGCCCAGTTGACTGCCGCGTAGAAGAGCGCCAGACCGGTCAACAACTGGAGCACACCCGTACGCGTGATCTCCGGCAGTGCGGTGGCCCACAGCGTCACGGGGATCAACAGCAGCAGCCCACCGGCCGCCCAATCCCCGGCCGTGCGGGCGCTCAGCCGCCGATATGCCAGCCAGCGGATCGGCCAGAAGCAGGCGGCGACGACCAACGCCGGCACGCTGAGGCGTTGGCTGGCGATGCCGGCCGCCACAGCGACCGCCACGACCCAGAGCTCGACGCTTGCCACCCGGCGGGCGATGTCGGAAAGGCTCATACCTTGCCCCGCAGCGCGGCCAGCAGATGCCGGCACCGCGTCGGCACGTCGCTGCGCCCATAGCGTGCGGCCAGCCAACCATCCTCCGGCCACAGCGCTCGCCAGAACAACCGCGCCGCATCGCGTGGACGATCCACCAGCAGCAATTGTAACACGAGCCGCAGCGGCCCGCGCGTCAGGTTACGCATCGCCAGGAGTGAACGCTCGTTGACGAACAGCCTCAATAGCCAGCGCCGCAGCGGCGAAGGCCGCAGCCGCGCCAGGGCCACCGCTGTTTCGTCCAATCCCAACAGTTCAGCCGCAAAATGCTGCACCAGCCACACGACGGTCGCGATCCGCCACTCACGCGCGCGCGTCGCCACGACATCCCAATCCACGCCCCGCCAGCGCGCCGTCAGCACGATGTCCAGGAGCCCGCGCAGCCACGGGTAGGCGAATTGGTGGTTGATCGCCAGATGCGCGGCGAGCTGGATCACGGCATCCTCCGGCGCCAACGTACGAGCCGGGCAGCCCAATACGTCGCGCGCGAGGCAGCGGGCACGGACTGCCGCCTCATCGACCGCCGCAGCGCGCTCCAGCCACTCGCCGGCGAAGACGCCCCAATGCAGCTCGACCAGCCCGAAACCTGCCGCGCGTCCGATCATCTGAACCTCGCCGCGGCGTTGGGCCTGGAGCGCCACCGGCCGGGTCGCCTTGGCATGTTGGACATAGCCCAGACGCTCCAGCGCGTGTTGGGCGGGCTCCATCTCCTCGCCGGTCACCCAGAGATCGAGATCGCCCATCGGCCGGCACGCCGAGCTGGCGTAGGCCGTGTGCGCCAGGGCGGCGCCTTTGAACAGCACCGGGACGATGCGCACGGCATCCAGCGCGGCCAACACCTGCTGCAGCTCACTATCGTGGATCGCCGCATCCGCGGCGCTGCGATAATAGGCCTGCCGGAGCTCCTCCCGCGCCGTCGGTGCGAGACCCTCGACCAGGCCAACCTCTCGCAGCCGGTGAAAAGCATAGGGCGCCAGGCCCTGGGCATGCAGCCACGCGACGGCGTCCGCATCCAGCCGGTGCGCGGCGAGCCAGGCCCGCAAGCCATCCGGTTCACCTGCGACCAATGCCTGCAGAAATGCAACGGCCCCCTGGAAGGGCCCCTGGGAGGGGCGGCCAGGAGGCCGCGGCGCAGCCTGATTCGGGTGCATCAGACCAGTGCCGCCTGATACTCCGGCACCAGCGTGCGCAGCAGCCGGCGCACCTCATCCGCGTCGCCGTGTTGCGCGGCGGCGATGAGATCGTCTACTGCCGCCTCCGGGCAACTCGCCCAAACCAGCTCAGGCACCCGGCCGTTCTGCGAAACGAAGATCTTCTGGTGTTGCGTGCGATTGTGCGCCTCGTGGCCCGAATACAGTTCCTCATACAGCTTTTCGCCCGGCCGCAAGCCGGTGAACACCACGTCGATATCGTGGCCCGGCTCCAGGCCGGAGAGACGGATCAGGTCGCACGCCAGGTCATTAATGTACACCGGCTCGCCCATGTCGAGCACGAATACCTCGCCTCCCTTGCCAAGGGTTGCTGCCTGCAGCACCAGTTGCACGGCCTCGGGAATCGTCATAAAGTAACGGCGCATCTCCGGATGTGTGATCGTAACCGGCCCGCCCGCCGCGATCTGCTTCCGAAAGAATGGGATGACGCTCCCGCGGCTGCCCAACACGTTGCCGAAGCGCACCGTCACATAGGCCTGGCCCGTCTGCTGGGCTGCCTGCTGCACGATCAGTTCGGCGATGCGTTTGGTGGTGCCCATGATGCTGACCGGATTCACGGCCTTGTCGGTGGAAATCAGGACGAAGTGCGTTACCCCAACCTGCATCGCAGCCCGCACCAGGTTGCGCGTCCCCAGGACGTTGTTGGTGACCGCCTCGACTTCGTTGGATTCCATCAGCGGCACGTGCTTGTGCGCGGCCGCGTGAAAGACGACCTCCGGCCGGTAGCGCGCCAGCACAGCACGGAGTCGCTCGGCGTCCCGAATGTCGGCGATGACCGGTTCAAGGTTGAAGGTGCAAGGTGGCAGGTGGGAGGTGGCGGGCTGAACATTCGACCTGGAACCTGGAACCTGCAACCCATTCCGCAACTCGTTATGGATCTCAAAGATACTGTTCTCGCCATGACCTAACAGCACCAGCTCGGCCGGTTCCAGGCGCGCGATCTGGCGGCACAGCTCCGAGCCGATCGACCCGCCGGCGCCCGTGACCAGCACGCGCTTGCCGTGCACCAGCGTCGCTACCTGCGCCGCGTCGATCTGCACCGGCGCGCGGCGCAGCAGATCCTCGATCTGCACTTCCCGTAGCTGTTGGACGCTCACTGCGCCGCCTAGCAGCTCATACAGACCCGGCACGATACGCGTCCGTACACCGGTTTTGCCGCAGATGGCGATGATCTCGCGGATCGTCTTGCCGGATGCGGTCGGCATGGCGATGATGACCAACTTGACTTTATGGGCCGCGACCATCTCCGGAATCGCCTGGCGGTCGCCCAATACCGGGATGCCGTGGATGCGCACATCGTGCTTGCCCAGGTCGTCGTCCACGAAGCCGACCGGCTCCAACCCCAGGTGGGGGTTATTCTTGAGCTCGCGCACGATCATCGCGCCGGCATCGCCCGCGCCCATGATCAGCACCGGCTCCGGTTGCGAATGACCCGCTTTGCCGTTGCGCAGCGTGATCGTGGAGCGCGCCCGCGACAAAGAAAGCAATCGCCAGGCTGAGCGCCGCAGTCACCACCACGCCGATGGTGACCGAACCGGCCAACAGCAGCAGTTCATCCACGGAAGCATAACGCCAGTAGCGGGAATAGATGCCGGCGCGCCACATGATGAGCGGAATACAGAGCAGCGCCAGAGCCGTGAAGAGCACAAAGGCAGACCGGTACTCCTTGGGGTCTGGCGAGTCGAGCCGGAGGACGAAACTCAGATAGGCGGCCAGAATCAAAAGGACAAGATCGCTGAGGAAGAGGTGGCGATTACGGAATAGTGTCATAATTTGATAAATTGGCTACTTTCCATGTGTGCACCAGGTTATTTGTGCGATA
>JALOOE010000010.1 GCA_025454565.1 Anaerolineae bacterium | reverse complement strand
CCCCACCCGCGCAGATCAATCGTGAGCGCCGCCAGGCCCGGCTGCTCCCGCTCCAGGAAGCCCATAGCACGCGCCAGAATGCCATGCCGGTAGAGCGTCCGGTTGCGACCATTGTCGTCAAGATGCAGCACGGCAGACCTCGTCCCGACCTGCGGCAGCAGGAGCGTCCCGGGGAGCTCGATCCCCGGCTCAGGCTGTAGCAACACCTGCTGCCAATGATGCGTCCAGACCAGGAACGGCGAACCTTCGACCGCCTCAGGCCGACCGACCGGCTTCCGGACGATCGCGATCGCGGCCGCCCCAGCGCGGATGTCGGCGGAATCCTTGCTGCGCGCCGCCTCCAACTCCGCGGCCCGGTCGAGGGTCAGCGAGCGCATGTTGACATCCGTCCGCGGGAAGCAGCGCACTTTGTCATAGGGGTCAAGGGTGAAAGTATCAGCCGGCAGATCGGGCAGCGACCGGTCGGGCGCTGCGAGCAGCCAACGATTCATGAAGCGGGCGAACTCACGCGCTTGCGTCAGGCTGTAACTGTGCCCGGCTCGATCCACGAAGAATGCGAAGCGCTCCCGCGCGCCAACATGCTGGTAAAATCCAGCCACCGCCTCAGCCAACCGTCGCGTATCCGCGATGCGGAACACCTCGTCGAATTCGCCGGCCATCAACAACAGCGGGGTCGGCGTTGCGGCGCACAGCAGATCAACCTCATCAACGCCCTCGGCGTAGCGACGCCACATGTGGGTTTCGGGGCAGCCGGCATAACACTGGGTGATGTCGAGATCGGCCAACGGCGCCAGGCAGCATGAAGGCCCGGCTACCGTGATCCGGTCATCGAGCAAGGTCGCCAGCGTCGTCGTGGTGCCCCCGCCCGACACGCCGGTCATGGCTACGCCACGGCTCAGGTCGACATCCGGCCGGGTTGCCAGGTAGTCAATGCAGCGCAGCGCATCGGTCACAAGGTATCGGCTGGAGGTCTCGCCCACAAGATAGGGACGCACGCCATCAATGAAGTGATCGTTGCCGGGGCGCTTCTCGCTCGCCTGGCCCGGCGGATCGAAGAGCACGGCCAGATAGCCGCAGCGGGCGAAGTATTGGGCGGGCAATTGATAGTTCTCGAACTGCTTGCCGGAGTGTCCGACCGGGATCACCACGGCCGGGAAAGGCGGCGCGAAATCGAGCGGCACGTACACCGTCGCGTTGACTTGCCAGCCTGGGAAGGAGTCGAACAGTACGTTTTCCAGCCGATAGCCGGCCTGCACGAAGCAGCTGATCTCGGTTGCCTGCACCGCCTCCGCGTCCGAGCCTACGGGTAGCGCACCGTAGAAGTCGCGCACGGCCGCCCGGATTGTCGCTTGATAACCGGCAACATCCCCTGACGCAAGGCTCGCTTGGCGTCGCGTCGCGGCCTCTGTCATAGCGGCCAGGCTGCGGCCGATGATATGATGCCTCAGCATGTCGCGCAGGTCGAGAGAAGGTGGGATTGGTTTTTGTGGCGTCTTCATAGCTCAATAGGGGAGCGACGACCTGATCTGTCGCAGCAGCGCCCTACCCTCATCCACCGATGCCGCCTCGACCGCGACGATGATATTGCGTTTGGCCGGCCAGTCGCCCGCCAACATGCGCTGCACCTCGACCGAGTCGCGCTTGAGGGGCATCGTCGGCATCAAGACAACGTGGGCCGGCGCGCGCCGGCAGAGGTCGTAGAAGTCGTGAAGGCCGGTGTCTACATCCAGCCCCGTGATCGCCGGCACCTTGAGGAACTCGTCGATGACCTTCTTCGACGTGCCGCAGTAGTGCATCCGGCCGCCGCCGACCTGCTCGAAAAAGCGGATATCACGCGCCAGCACGTGTTCGCGGTAGAAACGCGGGGAGATCATGTGCATGGAGCAGTTGCTGATACGCGCGGCCCCCTTCCACAGCGCGCCCCAATCGAAGAACCAATCGGGGTCGTCGCTGATGGCCGCTTTGGTGTGCTTCAGGATGGCAACCATGAAGTCCGTGACTTTGTCCAGCAGCAGATCGAGTTCAGCGGGATGGTCGTAGAAGTCGGTCAGGATGTCGTTACCGCGGACAAGGTGCGCGGTATTGAACGCGCTCTGGATGTCGGGATGTTGGATGTGAACGCCCTCCGGCAGATGCTCCTGCCAGATCGCGGTCCATTCGGCCAGCTTGCCATACCAGCCGGCATTCAAGGATGGTAACGCCAGCCCAACCACGTCCTCGGCGCGGGCCAGCACGTGATCGCCGGCGGCGGGCAGGTTGTTCTCGGGGATCACGATGCGACAGCCGAAGGCCGCAGCGACCTGGGCCGTGCCGAACTGGACCCGCACGGTCGGCACACGGTCGTCTTGCATCTCCAGGTGCGGCCGCAGTTGATCCAGGTCTGCGGCCAGCATCACCAGCGGGTCGGCCAGCCGCTCTTCCCAAGTGGGCAGGCCATCCACCGGCGTGTTGATGATAATCATCGGCCGGCAAGCGTCCGGCGCATCGTGCAACAGACGGTACCGCGCGTACAGACCCTCGAATCGAACACGATCCGAGTCGGATATTCGCAGGTAGGACTTCGTATCCATGGCGCGGCCTCCTGCCGCAAGCAACCCTCCCGACACCGATTTCACAAATTCCTGTTCCGTGTTCATCTGTGGAATCTGTGTCGCGAAAATCAACAGAGGCGTCTACGCAAGCCCGAGCAACCTGCGCGCCAGAACGCCAGCTTGAGGGTTCGTCCGCGTGCGATGCGCGAGCTGAACCTGGCAGATACGGAAAACGCCCTGACCGTACTGCTTCTCGGCCGCCGCGGGCGCCGGTTTCCAGTCCGTCGCCCACGAGCCGTTGCCGCTATCCAGGATCGGCGTCCAACCGGCAGGCGCGGGATCGAGGACGGTTGATAGAAGCGGCGTCGGGTAGCCCACGGACGCATCGTGCCAGAACCAGCAATCATAAGGCTGGAAGTCCCGCACCAGCGGATGGCCGGTGCCGCAATCCACATAATGGCGCTGGCCCATGCCGCCGGGCACAACGGTCACGGCGTCACCGGCCACGGAGTGGCTGCCGACGGGCAGTTCCAGGATCACGGCGGTGGCGCCGGCGGAGACGGCACGCGCGACGGCTTCCTGCTGGCGGCGCAACGCGACCGGGTCATCGCAGAGGATCAGATCACCGGCAGCCGGTTGCCCCGCGAAGACGCACGCCAGTCCAAGTTCCTGGGCCAGGGTGGCGGCCACACCGTCCGCCGCGCCGAGGACGAAGGCGTAGCCGGTCAGAGCGGTCGCGGCGGGGAAGATTTCAACCTCCTGGCCGCAGTCGAAGAGCGTTTGGCCGGCGTCGTCGCATAATCTCAAGCGAACGATGCCGCGTGTGCGTTCAGCGACAACCGGCAAGGGCAGCCGGAGAAAACCCTGCGGCTGCGCGCCACAGATCGGGATCGCGGCCGGCGATGTACCGGATTGAACGACCCGGCCGCTCACCTCCAGTTGGTAGCACAATTGCGCTCGGGGCGGGATCTCGTGGGTGTCGTTGCAGACCCATGCTTCGAGCTCCGCCGTCTCGCCGGAGAACCAGGCGCGCCGGTCGCCACGCAGCGAAACCATGAGCGGGGTCAGTGCGTCGCGATAGGCGAAATAGGCCTTTTTGGGCACGCGATCTACGTCCATGATGGTTTTCATCCAGCCCGCGGGCCAGGCGTCGATGAACAGGTGGATCGCAAAACTGTTCATGCCGTTCGAGCGACGAAACGCCTCGGTCATCAGTCGCGTCACCCAGGCCTGATGCGTCTGGCTGGCCTCCACCCAGCTTGCAGGCGTGGTTTGGGGTGGGAACCAGAGGTATTGGAAGCGGTTGGTCTGGTTGGCGTGAATCTTTGCAGGGCGCCACGGCTCGGTTGGGGGCTGATCTGGCGCGGGCAGCCAATCCGTGGGGTAATACTTCGCCATCACGCCGACGCTATCCAGGCCCTCAGCACCGAACTCGCCGCAGCCGAAGTGCCAGCCGGGCTTAATCGGAAGCCAATCGCCGCGGTTGATGCGGCCCAGGTCGATGGCGTGGCCGATATACCAGCCGCAATAGCAGTGGTTATCCGGCAGGCCGTCCGCGGGCGGATCGTAATCGCCGTCCACATATTTGATCACGCGCTCGGGATTGCTCATGCGCACGGCGCGGCTCGCCATCTCGAAGAAGTCTTCCAGTTCCGGTCGGGTGAGGTTGCGATGCGGCCGGCCGATGCCGTTCGGGAATGGCTCGTTGATGTAACTGATCATGATGTTGCAGGCATGCGGCCGCACCAGACGCTCCATTTCCTCGGCCTGGCGCACAGCCTCAACCAACTGGTTGCGGCGCAAGCAGCCGAAGAGCGGCAGATCGGTCTGCGTCATCAGGCCCAGCCGGTCGCAATACTCATACACCTCGCGCTGCACGGGGCGCTGGGTGAGCCGCAAGAAGTTCATGTTGCAGAGTCTGGCGAGCAGGATGTCGTCAATCAGCCGCTCCCAGTCTCGCCGCATCACCGACACCTGCTCGAAGCCCATCGTGTTGGCCCCGCGCAGGCGAATCTCACGGCCATTGAGGGTGAACTTACCCTTGGGCGTGCTTTGCTCATCTTGCCGGAACTCGCGCATGCCGAACTGGCTCGATCTCGCATCGCGTGCGATGCCGGCGTCGTCGAGCAACTTCACCTGCAACTGGTACAGCCAGGGCGTGTCCAGATCCCAGATGCGGGCATCGGGCAGGTCGAAGGACACGCGATACTGGCTGATACCTGGGCCGGCCGGCTGTGCAATGACCGGCCGTAACTCCTTGTCCAGGTCGCCGTGGCCGCGGATGTCGGTCGTGGTGGGGATCACGCGGCGGTCGGAAAACAACGTCGCGGGGAAATTCTGGCCGAACAATGAGAGGTCGAACGCGACCATCTGATCCGATAGATCGCAGTTGTAGACCTCGATCCAGGCTTCGGCGCGGGCTTGGGCGGGCAAGGGACGGACATACAGGTCACGGATGAACAGGCGCTGGCGGGCTTCGATCCGCACGCCCTGATAGATGCCCATCGCCGGGGGGCAGTGATGCCAGCCCCCCTCCGGGTCGTCGTAGCCTGGACCGGTGGCAGCGTAGAGCTTGTCGCCGTCGAGCCGTTTGCCGCTCACACCCCCCACGCTCCCCATGCAGATGTGGTCATTCTCGACCTTCACGAGAAGCGTGTTGGTTCCCAACGCGGCGCAGGCGGTGAACTCGAACTCGAACGGTGCGAAAAAGCCCTCGTGCGACCCGAGATAGGCGCCGTTGACGAAGATGTGCGCCTTGTAGTCCACAGCGTCGAAACAGGCCCACAGGCTGCCCTTGCCGAACATGGCGTCGGTGACTTCGAAGCTGGTGCGGTAATAAGTCACGGCGCGGCCGAGCGGCGGCCCGTAATGCGGAATCGTCACCTTCGTCCACGCGCCGTCTCCGGCGAGCACCCCGAACGCATCCCGACGATCCGCAGCGGTTTCCTCGCGCCAGTCGAATTCGTCCAACGCCAGGACGAGGCGCTCTTGTGAAAGTTCCGGCGCCAGGTTCGCCAGAAAGGGCGCCATCCGGCTGCGCAGCTCCGCCAGAGCCGCGAGCAGCTCGGCATGGGTGGAGATCCTGGGCGCCGGCGCGAAGGCGTGCGTCCCCGGCACGGCATCCAGGGGCAAGGCGAAGTCGGGCACGGCTTCGGGGGTGGGGGCAACCAGCCTGGCATCACGCGTCTGGCGGCGCTCGGTGGCGATCTGTGCAAAGATATCGTTCATGAACGGAAAGACTCCTGATCGGCCAAAAGCTAGAGTTTGATGGCGCCGAGATCATGCGGACATGCACTTTGAGGCAACACAATCCTCCTGACCTCGACCCCCACGCCATGCATGATGCATGCCGCGCCGGGTCGCGTGCCATCGGTGGCGGTGAACATGTTGGCTGCGCCGCCCACATCCACACCGCTGCCATCGAGATCCACCCACATCCCCTCAGGCAAGCTGACCACACCGGGCGTCACGTCCTCGGTCAGGCTGACGGGGATGCGCCCGGTGCCCTGGGCGTTGCACACGCAAGCCATCTCGCCGTCGGCGATACCGCGTTGCAGAGCATCCTGCGGATGCATGCTCAGCGCGTGGGCGGCGCGGCGGCGCAACGCGGGGATGTTGCTGCCTTGTGAGTGGGTGAAGTGGGGCGACTTGGGGCTGATCAACCGCAGCGGGAAACGGCGGTCCTCGGGCGGCGGCTGCCAGGTGGGGATGGCCGGGAAGCCCGTCTCGCGCTGATAACTCTCGCTGGCGATCTCCACCCTGCCCGATGGTGTGCTCAACGGATGGCGGCCCGGGTCGGCGGCGAAATCAGCCAACCCCACCCGCGCCTGGTCAGGCGCAAGGTAGATGCCCGTCTCACGAAACGCGACAGGATCAGGGATCTCGGAATGGGCGATGAAATGCTCGATCCACGCGGCCGCGCTGCGGCCCTCTGAGAACGCCGGGCCGTAGCCAAGCCGGTCGGCTAACTCCCACATGACATCGTAGTCGCTGCGCGCCTGGCCCGACGGCGGGATGATCTGGGGCTTGTATAACAGGTAGTTGCCCGCCCACGGGATACCGATATCTTCCTTCTCGAAAGCGGTCGTCGTCGGGAAGATGACATCGCAATACCGCGCGGTAGGCGTGAGAAAGACCTCGTGGGTGACGGCGAAATCCAGCTTCTCGAACGCGGCCATGTTCTTGCGGATATCGCCGCCCTGGTTGAGGAAATTGCTGCCCAGGTTGTAGACGGCCCGAATATCCGACGCATAGCCGCCGCGGCGCCCCTCGAGGACGGCGTCGGGCCAGCGCGTGACAGGCACAGACGGCTGGGGGGAGATAGGCGGCACGGGCAGGCGCCCGACCCTGGGCGCGGGCAACATGCTGTTGATCGAGCCGGTCGAACCACCGCGCCGCCCGAAGTTGCCCGTCGCAATCTGCAACGCGATCGTCAGCCGATAGGGTTCCTCTCCGGCGTAGACGCGCTGGATGGAGTACCCAGGGAACAGCATGGCGGGCTTCGCCGCGGCATAGGCACGGGCAAAGCGCACGATCTCCTCAGTTGCGACGCCGCAGATCGTGGCGGCCCACTCCGGGCTGGTTGGGGGCGAACCAGCCAGCCCCAGCACATAACGCTCGAGCTGATCGAAGCCCACGCTGTGGTCGGCCATAAACGTACGATCGGTCAGACTCTCGGAAAATAGGACGTAGAGCACAGCCAACATCAGCGCCGCATCCGTGCCGGGGCGACAGGGGAGCCACCACGTGGCGGCCTGTTTCACAGTGGCCGAACGTCGTGGGTCAACCACGACGATCTGCGCGCCACGCTTGCGGGCCTCGGCAAGGCGCTGAGGCACCTCGGCCCCCTGGCGCGTTTCAAGCACATTGGCGCCCCAGAGGATGATCATCTCGGCCTGTTGCATCGTCGCGGCGTCGAAACCGGAGACCGTCCACTCGTGGCCCAGGACGTAGGGCAAGATGAACTGCGCCGCGCCGATGCTGTAGTTCCCGGTCAGCCGAGTACAGCCTCCAAAGAGGTTCATGAAGCGGCCGAGCACCGCGTAGGTGGCGTGGAGCGCGCCGATCACGCCGGCGCTGCCGCGGCATAGCACGGCGCCAGGGCCCGACTCGGCGCGAACCTCGGCCAGCTTGTGCGCGGTCAGACTCAGGGCCTCATCCCAGCCGGCCGGCCGAAACTGGCCGGAGCCGCGCGGCCCCGTGCGGATGAGCGGCGTGAGGATGCGATCCGGCGCAGATTGCTCCAACGGCAGATCGAAACCGCGGCGGCAGCCTTTGACATACCGGCCGGCCGCCGGGTTGTTGATCACGCGCGTGATGCAACCATCCTCGACAGTCGCGAGAAGCGGACAGGCATTGCCGCCGCAGTCCTTGCCACAGAAAAAGGGAATCGATGACATGCTGTTGTCCTTCGCCCCGCGTACGAACAGGCGTTATCGTGCGACAATTCGGCAATAGCCAAGTAGAACACGAACCGAGTATAATGCAATACTTGGCATTCTTGGAGCAACCTGTGCCAGGAAGCGGCCAAAAAGGGGACACATGACCGACAGCGTCCCACGCCCCATCAACCCACATTTCGTGGCGGATCTGCGGCGTGCGCTCAACCATCTCTATGACCCCGATGAACTGCGCCGGAACCCACTCTTCGCAGCCCTGGGGACACTGGCGCGCGGCAGCCCGTCGTTGCTGCGCGAGGCGTTCATCCAGTCCATCTCAGAGTTGAAGCCGCGCGCTGGCCTCTCACCAGACTCGGACGCCTGGCGCGTCTACCGGACGCTGCACCACCGCTTCGTCGAGCAGTTCACTCAAGCCGAAGCCGCGGCAACCTTGGGCGTAAGCATCCGCCAGGTGCGCCGGCAGGAAAGCCAGGCGCTGCGCGTGCTGGCCGACCTACTCTGGACACGTTATCCCCTTCAGGCGCTCTACCCGGACGTCTCGGAGCAGGGCGCCGAGGAGGAGCTGGAGGACGAAGAGCCACCGGCGCCCGGCCGGAACGCGGCCGGCGGTGAAGCGGAGCCGCCGAACACCTCGGAAGGTGGCAAGTCGCTCGCACAGGAGCTGGCATGGTTGGGCCAATCGCTTCCCTCGGCAGCGGTCACGCTGCCGGAACTGGTCGACTCGGCCCTGCGCACCGCGGAGCCCGTGTTGCACGAGCTGGCGGTCGAGGTCCGCAGCCGGATGCCTGAGGATCTCCCAAGCGTGGTGGTGCAGGCCGGACCGATCCGCCAGGCGCTGCTGTTGGTGCTGGTGGAGGCCATCCGTCTGGCGCCGGGTGGCGAGGTCCTCCTGGAAGCCTGCGCCGAGCCGAACCAGGTCACGCTGACGGTCCGATCGCTTGCGTCTCACCCCGCGCCGGCGCGCGCCGCACTCGACAAGCTGGCTGTAGCCAGACAGATCGCCGAGCTTTCCGGGAGCCAGTTGGAGACGATCATCGTCGCCAGCGACGTGCCCTTCGTCGCCAGCGACGTGCCCTTCGTCGCCAGCGACGTGCCCTTCGTCGCCAGCGACGTGCCCTTCGTCGCCCACCTGCATCTGCGCGCCGCGCCGCAGGCCACGATCCTCTTCATTGAGGACAACCCGGACATGCTCCAGCTATATCAGCGCTATCTCGCCGGCACGGGCTATCATTTTGCGAGCGCTGCCACCGATGGACAAATCGTAGCCAGCCTGGCAGAAGTCGTGCCCCAGATCATCATCCTCGATGTCATGCTATCGGGCATGGACGGCTGGGAGGTGCTCGGCCGGCTGCGCACCCATCCCCGCACCCAGGAAGTCCCGGTCGTGATGTGCAGTATTCTGCCCCTTGAGCAGTTGGCGCTAAACCTCGGCGCGGCCGCGTTCCTGCAAAAGCCGGTCAGCCGGGAGGCGTTGCTGGCGACACTGAATCACCTGCGAGAGGTGCGGGGCCGAAAGCCCTGCTCAACGTCGTGATGCCGGCCAGCAGTTGCACCAGCGACAACCCCGCCCGGCCCGTCACGGCGAACGCCTTGCTAACGATCGGCTGCCCCAGCGGGTCCCGCGCCGAAAGCACCACCGCCGGGATGCCCGCCAGCGCCGGATCGGCATTCTTCGCCGCCAGCAGCTCAAAGCCGTCCATCTCCGGCATGACCAAGTCTGTGAGGAGTACATCCGGCCGCTCATCCTGAAGCATCGCCCACGCTTGACGACCGTCGGGCGCGGTTAGCACCCGATAGCCGCGCCCGGCCGAGGTCAGCATGCGGTAAAAGAGGCGCAGCGCGTCCTCGTCGTCGTCCGCCACCAGCATCTTCTTGCCGTCCATCCCCAGCTTGTCCAGCACGGCCAGCAGCGTCTCCCGCGCCACCGGCTTGACCAGGTAGTCGGTGACGCCCAGGTTGCCGGCGGCATCGGGTGCGCCCGGCACAGAGCACACCATCACCGGGACCCCCTCAGGCAAGGCACTGCCCGATTCGAGCTGAGCCAACATCTCGGCCGCAGAGGGCGCGTTCACCACCACGGCATGGGCGCGCAGGCTGGCCGCCTGCGCCAACGCCTCCGACAACTCTGTCTCGGAGGTAACTCTGGCGTCCTGTAGGTAGCGGGTGAGCAGGTGAGCGAGCGATCCGCCGGTCTCGCAGACGACAATCTCAGGTCGGGCGGGAGGGGCTGGAACGAGCGAGGGATGCGTTCGCTCCAGATATTCCCATGAGGGAGTAAGCCAGCGCCCGGCACCACGGGCGGCGGGCGCAAGCAGCTCGATGGGCAGCGTGAAGCGGAAGGCCGCACCGGCGCCCGGCGTGCTCTCGACCCACATGCGGCCGCCGTGCATCTCTACGAAGCGCTGGCTGATGCTCAATCCGAGGCCGGTGCCTCCGAAGCGCCGCCGCAGTGAGGTATCCAACTGCTGGAATGGTTGGAACAATCGGCTCTGATCCGCGGCTGCGATGCCTGGCCCTGTGTCGGTCACGCTCACCAGCAGTTCACCGTCGCGTCGCCGGGCCAGCACCGTCACTCCGCCCTCTTCGGTGAAGCGGCCCGCGTTGCTCAGCAGATTCAGTAATACCTCACGGATGCGCGTCCGGTCGCCGCTGACCTCAGGCAGGCCATCCTCCAGATCGGCGCGCAGTGCAAGGCCCTTCGATTCGAAGAGCGGCCGCACCGCGACGAGGGCTTCCGCGATCACCTCCGACAACGCCACGCGCTCGCGCACGAGTGCCATCTGTCCGGCCTCGATCTGGCTGAGGTCGAGCACATCGTCAATCAGGCTGGCCAAGTGTTGGGCATTACGCAGGATTACCGCCAGGTCGGCGAGCAGGGCGGGGGGCAGACGGCCGCCGGACGGCAACACGCTGTAGGCCTGCGGCGCGTTGAGGATCATCTCGCTGAAGCCTATGATCATGTTGAGCGGGGTGCGCAGCTCGTGGCTGACGTTGGCCACGAACTGCTCTTTGGCGCGGCGCGCCTCCTCCGCCTCCTGGCGCAAGCCATCGGCCAGGCGGTTGAGCCGCACCAGTCGCGCATTGGCGCTCGTCAGGTCGTCAAGCATTTGATTGAGCCGGAGCTGCGTATCCTGCGCGTCATCCAATAGCTGCTGGCTGTGGCCGTAGGCGGACCAGGCCCATTCTCCCACGATCTGCAAGGGGCGCATCGCGAGCCAAGTGATTGCGACCATGCCCCAGATGCCAAGCAGCGCGACCGCACGGCCGGCGACCAGCCCCGCCACAAACCAGACTTCCGGCGCGGCGACGAGCATCACCGTCAGGATGGTCGCCACGCCGACACCGGCCCGCGTGCCCAGCAACAACACTGCCAGGCCGCCCGCAAACGACAGCAGCCAGAGTGCCGCACTCACGCCAGCCCAGCCCGCCAATGCAATGACGATGATCGACCAGCCGATCACGAGGAGCCAGCCGGCAAAATGGGGACTGCGGCTGCGCAACAGCCAAGCCAGCCCGCCCAGCCAGAGGAGCGCCGTGGCGCAGAGCGCGGCCTTGGTCAGATCGGGCAACGCCGATGCAGAGACGGCGACCAACGCGACCGCGCCGAGGAGAGGCAGCGCAAGAGTGAAGGTGCTGTCTCGCACCTGCGCCAGCAATTCCTTCATCTCGGCCGCCCAGGTCCCCGGTTCTACAGGCGGGCTGCCGGCCCGAAGACGCCATACACGCATCATAGATCCTTCTCACTTGACCCATTGGAGCGCTGCCTCACAGGATCGCGAACCAGCGCATGATCTCCAGTGCCACCAACTCGTGCCCCTGACGATTGGGATGATTGCTCCATGACAGCAGATCGGTCGCGTCGCCGCCCGCGGCCACGTAACTCCCGTACGCGGCGAAACTGTCGACCAGCCCCACTTCATACTCGGCGGCCAGGCGGCGGATCTGGTCGGCGTGGCGCGCCAGGGCACGCCACGCTTCGCCGGCCGGGTCCAAGACTCCGGAGTTGTCCCAGGTCGGGGTGAGCAGCAGCACCTTGGCTTGCCGCGCCAGGCTCGCTTCGATCATGCGCCGCCATGCGGCCTCGGCTTCAGTCAGCCCCGCCCGCCGGTCGTTCAGGCCATAGTCGATCGTGACCACATCGGGCTGGTGACACAGCACGTCCGCCTCGAAGCGCTCGGCGCCCTTCGGCGAGCCTTCTCCGCCGCTCGCCGTCACGATCACGTTGATTACGGCAAAGGGAAAGCGATGCTTCAAATCCTGATGCAGCAACGCGGGATACGCGTTGAACGTGTCCACCAGCGGCGTGGCGAAGTAGCCCGCCGGGACGCTGTGCCCGTGACAGACGATGTTGACAGTGCGGTTGTTCGGCCATTGAGCCAGCAACAGGTTCACGACCTCGCGCAGATACGCGCGCCGATCAGCGATTGCCATCCTTATGTCCATGAGTCATCACCCCCACCCGCTCGCAGATCGCCCGATATGCCCAATCATCCCACGCCTCGGCCACACCGATGCCGGGCAGGTCGCCGTAGTTCTTGCAGATCAGCCCGCCCTCGAAGAGATCCACCATCTGCCGCGCCGAGGCTTCGATCAGTGCCCGGTCGCCAGTGGGCATGATCTTCTGGATGTCCACCGGGCTCCACAGCGCAGCCCCGCGCGTCCGCAGCAGTTCGGCCAATGCGGGCATGTCGTAAAGGGTTGGCTGATCGAGTTGGAATACATCCACCCCGGCGTCGAGGAGATCGGGCAGGATCGCCCAGTTTTGGCCGCAGGAATGCTCGAAGACCTTCATGCCCAACTCGTGCGCGATGCCCCACAGCCGGGCGTAGGGATCTTTGAAGTAATGCCGGAACATGCGCGGGCTGAACAGCAGGCCGGTCTGCGTGCCCATGTCCTCGCAGAAAAAGATCCCCTCGGCGCCGGCCTCCGCAGCCAGACGGATCTTCCGCTCGTAGACGCCGGCCACGATGTCGTGCAGCCGGCGCAGCTCATCGGGGTACAGCGCCAGGTCGGCGAAGTAGACCTCCATTTTGCGCAGGTAGCGGGTATCGTTGAAGACCCAGCCGCCGATGAAAGCGAGCTTGAACTTGTCGGTCGGCC
Source organism: Anaerolineae bacterium (assembly GCA_025454565.1). Lineage (GTDB taxonomy): Bacteria > Chloroflexota > Anaerolineae > CG2-30-64-16 > CG2-30-64-16 > JALOOE01. The sequence goes on along the minus strand of JALOOE010000010.1, from coordinate 848 downwards.
GGCTGAAGGCTTCCCGCATAGCCGCCGCGCAATCGGGATGGGTGTAGTCCGGCACACGTATGTCGTCAAGCTGGCGCCAATCCTCGATGGCCGGCTTGAAAATCTCGCCCGCTTTGGAGCCGTCCACCATGCGTAGCCAGAGGTTGCCCCACTCGTCGTCGTAGTACTCACGCTTGCCTTCGATCCAGCGGCGTTGCTGGAAGCCGTGCGCTGACAGGCTGCACGACAGGATGTCGTCAATCCGCCCGCGGTCGAAGGTGAGGCCCGGCCGCGGGGGGCTGCGGCGCTCGATGTTGGCGAGGATGATCTCTCTTGGTTGCATAACCACTCTCCGAGTTTGTGGGCACAGATTTCACAGATGCAACGCGGATCGAAAAAGCCGTGAAGTCCGTGTTCATCTGTCTGTGCCCCCGTCTCAATCGCGCATGACTTCCGCCAACACCTCTGGAGAGAGCGGACCGGCGCGCCACGCGGCGGCATTCTCTTCCAACCGCGCCACGCTCTTTGTGCCGGGGATCGTGACGCTGATGTGAGGCTGCGAAAGCGAGAAGCGGATCGCCAACTCGGGCAGGCTGACACCCAGGCGGCTCGCCAGGCCGCGCATGCGCTCGATGCGCGCCACAACGTCGGGCGGGGCCGGTCGGTGATGCTCGTGCGGATCGCCGCCCGTCAACAGGCCCATGCCGAGCGGGCTGCCGTTGATGACCCCCATTGCGTGGCGAGCGGCGGTAGGCAGGAGCTCAACCGCCGCCGAGCGATCGATGAGTGTATAGTGCCGGAAAGTCTGCACAGTGTCGAACAGGCCCGTGTCGGCCGCGAGGGCCATCTTCGCTACGTTGTCACCGGTG
>JALOOE010000337.1 GCA_025454565.1 Anaerolineae bacterium | reverse complement strand
GTGGCCGCGCCAGCAGTGGCGGCGCCGCAAGCTGAAACAAAGGCACCACAACAACTGAGCGGTCTGGATGCGTTGCTCATCGGTCTCGGACGGCTGGCGATTGGCCAGAAGCCCGCCGAGACACCGGTCCCTGCACCCGGCGAGTCTGGAGCCAAGCGCACGCCCGCTGCGCCGCCTCCGCCCGATCTGCAGGCCGAGCTGCCGGCAGTCGAGGATGCCGCGCCGCAAGAATTCTCCGGCAAGCTACCCGGCGCGGACGAGGCAGCCCGCATCGCATCTGAAATGTCCGGCGAAGATCCCGGCAAGCCAGCGGCCACGAAATAGCCGTCCAGCACTCAGCGGGGTTCGAGACTTCGGAAGCATCCATCAAGTGATCTCCGAAGTCTCTTCATTGGAGACCAAGAAACACCATGTTGGATATCATCGCGTGCGGCGAGATGCTGATCGATTTTGTGTCCACCGAATCAGGTGTGTCATTGGCCGAAGCGCCGGCCTTCAAGAAGGCCGCGGGAGGCGCGCCCGCCAACGTGGCCGTAGGCATGGCGCGCCTGGGGTATCGCGCCGGTTTCATGGGGCAGGTCGGCGACGACGACTTCGGCCATTTCCTTTCGGACACGCTGGTGGAGTCGGGGGTGGATGTTGGCGGCTTGCGTTTCTGCGAGACAGCGCTGACGGCGCTGGCGTTCGTGTCGTTACGCGCCGATGGCGAGCGCAGTTTCATGTTTTACCGTAATCCCAGCGCCGACATGCTGTGGGAGCCGGCAGATGTAGATGACGAATATGCGGCTCGCACGCGTATCTTCCACTACGGCTCCATCTCGCTCATCGGCGAGCCGAGCCGCAGCGCGACACTCGCCGCGCTCGGCGGCGCGCGCGCCGCCGGCGCCTTGATCTCCTATGATCCCAACCTGCGCCTGGCGCTCTGGCCGTCGACCGAGGCGGCGCGCGCGGGGCTGTTGGGGGGCTGGCGCTACGCCGCTCTCGCCAAGGTGAGCGAGGAGGAGCTGACGTTCCTGACCGGCGAAACCGATCTGGCGGCCGGCGCGCGAGCGCTGTGGCACGATCGGTTGCGGTTGTTGGTTGTGACGCGCGGCGCGGCGGGGTGTGTCTACTTCACACCACAGAGCAGCGGCGCGCTCCCCGGTTTCCGGGTGGATGCGATCGACACAACCGGTGCGGGAGATGGCTTTGTAGCCGGGTTATTAGCCGGGCTGTTGGATCATGACCTGTGCTGGGACACACCGATCCTGGAACACGCCCTGCGCCTGGGCAATGCCACCGGCGCACTGACCACAACACGGCGCGGCGCGATCCCCGCATTGCCGACGCGCGCGGCAGTGGAGCAATTCATGGCATCGCGAGCGCAATAGCTCGCGTTTTCACCACGGAGACACAGAGGGAAAACTGCAGTTTTCCCTCTGTGTCTCCGTGGTTCTCAAGCGTATCTCAGCTCGCCATCTCCGATGCCGGCCCGCGACGGCCCCAGAAATCCACCCCGCGCACCCGGTAGAAGCCACTGGGGGCGTTTGCTGCCCGAATATCCAGAAAGGCGGTGCAGATCAAATCCGGTGCGTTGACGCGGACAAACGGGCCGTCGGGCTGCTCGGCGCGCAACACCTCGTAGGTGCGGATGGCACGAGAAGGCAAGCCCTGCCACGAGACCATCGTCTGCGCCTCGCCGTGCAGACCCGTGTAACGCGCCAGGCGCACATCGTCCACGCATCCTGGAGCTTCAGCCGGACGCGCGCTCAACAGGATCAGACTCACCCCCGGCAGCGGCAGATCGAAGTCGAGCGCAAGCGAGCAGTCCTCGATCGCCACCTCGCGCAGCGGCGCCAGCAGCGCCAACTCCTGAGCGTCGCGCATGGCGGCATACAGGCTTGGCCCTGGCTCCGGTAGGCCGCCAGCCTCCTCCCAGATCGCGTACGGATCGCTACGGCCATCTTCGATCCGGTAGTGAGCCAACATGGCCTGCTCGAACGGCAGATGCTCCAACGTCAAGTGGATCCGCTCCGAGCCAGACGCGGCGATCTGATCCCGGCTGTGGTACACCAGGATCGCGATCTGATCGTGGCCGCGGCGGGTTGCGATGACGCCGATGGCGGAGCTGATGTCGCCGGCGCCATCGGCGGCGCAACGCCGGTCTCCCAGGAGCGAGAGCGCGGCCATCACGTTCAGGATCGGCTTCTTGATCATCTCGAACGGCTGTGCCGGGATCGCCGCGCCGGGCAGCAACGCCGCTTTGTGATGGGATTGCCCATCATCGAACGGCTGCGCCGGGCCGAAGCGCGCCAGCAGCGTACGATTGCCCCACCGACCGATGAAGCCGTTATCGCTGCTGAGCAGCACGTAAGGGCAAGCCAGATCGTCGATCAAGCCGACCAGATGCTGATTGATGATCTTACAAACAATCGCCGCGTAATAGGGTCGGGCATGCCAGGTGTGGAAATCGCCCCAGCCCACCTGCGGATCGCATTCGTTGTTCATGAACGGCGTGGCGGCAAGACGGGGATGGCGCCGGCGGATGTGCTCGATGGCCCGAATCTCCCGCTCCAGCAGCGCCATCGTGCGCGGGTTGAGATCCTCTTTCGAGGCGCGCATGCCTTTCTCATGCACCGAAATGAAGTCGAGCCGAACGCCCGCCTCACCGGTGAAATAGTTCATGCCGGTGTCGCAGTGTGCCAGAAAGTCCTGAAAGAGCGGTGACATCGTGATGCACGTGCCCGGCCCGCCCAGCCGTAGGCGCGAATCGACCGCACGCAGCCCTTCCGAGCACGCGTCGTAGTAGTTGCAGAAGGAGACGACGTCGTCGGGCCACTGCTGCCACCAGCCGCGACCGTCCGGCTCGTTCCACGATTCGAAGTACCAGCCTGCAACCTCGGCCTGGCCGTAGCGGTCGATGCAGTGGCGCGCCAGCGCGCTGACCAGATCGCGCCAGGCGTGGAGCTGCCGGTCGTCCCGGAAATCGCTGAACGCGCCGCTTGGGTTACCCATCAACTCGAAGATCAGCGTGGTGCCGTTACCGATGATGACGTCCAGCGCGGTGTCCAGCCGGCTCCAGTCGTAGGATGGAATGCCGGTCGCCAGGCCGTCCAATCCCACCAACTCCAGGAGGAAATGAGGCCGGACGAAGGCCAGACCGCCGTACGGGATCGACGCGACGTAGGTTAGTTGCTGGCGCATGTCGGCGGTGAGCAGTAGCTCGCCGGGAGAGAAGCCGGTGCTGTTCCAGAAGTGCGGCAACGGGCCGAGGTTGCGAGCGCAGTTGATGCGGATGTTCAATGACGCTCCTCACAAAAAACACAGGCGTCCGGACGACACATCGCGCCGGACGCCTGTAAATGCGAGCGATCTCTCGAATCTAGCGAACCCGGCTCGGTCGCTCGCCAAGCTTGACAGGTATGACTTTCTGGCCTTCCGAGGGCCGCAAGACGGTGAATTTAATCTCATCGCCGGGCGACTTGAAGCTTTCCAGATAGATCAGGATATCGTCAAACGTGGTGACCTTCTTGTCATCAATCGCGACCACCAGATCGCCGCCGCTCTTGAGATAAATCGGCCCGCTCATACCGACGGCAAGGACAACTTTGGTGTCTTTGGTTCCGGCGCGCAGCCCGGTGCGCTCCGACGGCCCGCCGCTGATGAGATCCATGACATAGGCGCCCCGGTCATCTTTGGAGAAGCCCAATGCCTCGGCCCAAGCCGGGCTGTAGGTGCGCCCGCTGACACCAAGGTAAGCATGTTTGTACTTGCCGCTAGAAATCAGCGCCGGAACAACCCGTTCGACAATATTGATTGGGATGGCAAAACCGACACCGGAGTTCGCCGGCGTCGATGTCGCCGAACGAATCTGCGAGTTGACCCCGATCACTTGCCCCCGATCGTTCAGCAGCGGCCCGCCGGAGTTGCCGGGGTTGATGGACGCATCGGTTTGGATCGCCATCGGGATGCTGAAGCCGGTGATGGCCGGGATGCTGCGCCCCAGGGCACTGACGATCCCCTCTGTCATCGTGCCGACCAACCCAAAGGGATTGCCGATCGCGATAGCCCGTTGGCCGATGGCGATATCATCGATCTTGCTGCGTTCCACCGGCGCCAGCTT
>JALOOE010000336.1 GCA_025454565.1 Anaerolineae bacterium | reverse complement strand
CGCCAGCAGCCCGGGTGGCGGCGGCTCATCCCAGCCCGCCACCCAGCGCGTGGGCGGGTGCAGCGTCCGCTCGATGAGCTGCGGCAATTCGGTGGCGAAATGCGAGCGCGCCCAGGCATGATCGCACCCGGCCTGCCGCGCCGCCTTCAGCGTGTCGGTATCCACATGGCTGCCGAACGCGACAATCGGGATGGTCCGGAATTCGGGTAGGCTCTTGGCGCGGCGCACTATTTCGTCCCAGCCCGGCGCCGCGGCCAGATCGATCAGCACCAGCGCGGGCCATGCTTCGATGGCATCCCACAAAGCCGCGGCACGCTCGACGACGACCGGCCGTGCGCCGGCCGCGCGCGCCGCGCCCTCGATCCGCACGGCAAAGAAGAGATCGGGCTCCAAGGCCGCAACAACGGGTTGCGGCGCGTCAGGCACGCTTCCGTTCGAATCCGCTATCTCGCTCATTCCCTTGTGCTGTCTCCTGATCCCCTCCCTGCTTCCCGACATCATAACACGGCTCGCAGCGCGAGCAAAGGCGGCGGATCACGAAGAGTGCGAAGATGTCTGCGGGCGGGTTTCGCGCTTCATGCCTTCGCGAACCTTCGTCACTCCGTGATCCAAATTTCGTGCGCCAAACTGTTTTGACGCTTCGCCCATCCCGCGGTACACTTCACTTAATACACGTCCCTCAGGAGCAATCATGGCCCAAGACGGTGCCCAGAACCCCGGTGAGATCATCATCCTGATTCCAGCATACAACGAAGCACGTTTCATCGGCGATGTAGTCAAGGCCGCGCTGACCTATGGGGCGGTGGTGGTCATCGACGACGGATCCAGCGACGGTACCGGCGCGGCGGCCGCGTTGGCCGGCGCAAAGGTGATCGCGCACGCGGTGAACCAGGGTAAGGGCAAGGCGCTGACCACCGGCTTCGACTACGCCGTGCAACGCGGCGTGGATGCCGCCATCACGCTCGACGCCGACGGCCAACACGACCCCGACGAGATCCCGAAGTTCGTTGAGGCGTTTCGCGCCGGCAAAGGCGATATCATCATCGGGCAGCGCGACTTCTCGCAGATGCCCGCCAAGAACCAGTTCGGCAATCGCACCGGCACCTTTCTGCTGGGCCTGGCGATGGGCCAGCCCGTGCCCGACAACCAGAGCGGCTATCGGCTGCTGAGCCAGCTCGTGATGGAGAAGGTGCGGCCCGACGCCACTCGCTTCGAGGCCGAGGTCGAGTTGCTGTTGCGCGCCCAGCTCGCCGGCTTCCGCATCGCCTGGGTGCCCATCAAAACCATCTACAACGACAAAGTCAGCCACTTCCGACCGCTGCACGATAGCTGGCTCTTCCTCAAGATGACGTGGCGCATCTGGCGGGCGCGGCGGCGCGGCAGGTTTGATTGATGCGTGATGCGTGATGCGTGATGCGTGATGCGTGAAGGTTTCGATTCACACTATCGCCTCACGTTTCACGCCTCACGTTTCACGTTTCACGTCTCACGTCTCGGAGTATCTTCGTGCAGATCGTCGCGGGCATTCTTCTCGTGATCACCGGCGTCTTCTTCCCGATGGCGATGCTGGTGTGGCTGGGCAGCCGGATGCGGCGGCCCCCGCCGCCGCGGCCGCGCCAGGTGGGGATGTGGCTGGCGTTCAACTTCGTGCTGCCCGTAGGAATGGTGCTGCTGGGGATCAGCGCGATCTCGCCTCAGTTCGGCGCGAACCCAGTCATCCGCATTGCGATGTGGGCAGCCCTCGGCGCGGCCGGCGTGCTGCTGATCGCCCTCGCCATCGACGCTGCGCGGGCCCGCGGCTCGCTGCCTACGGGAGATACGCATGGCCAGTGAACTGAGCGCGATGACCTTCGAGGCGCCGACGTGGGGGTGGATCAGCCTGGCCGCATCGCCGCAGGGGTTGCGGATGCTCGGCTTGCCCAGACGCACCGAACAGGCCGCGCTCGACTATCTCCAGCAGCAGTATCGCGACGCGGAATTGGCCCTTGGTGCGCCCTTCCTGCTGGACGTCGCGGCTCAAGTGCAGGCCTATCTCGCTGGCGAGCTGGAGCAAATCGCCGTGACGCTCGATCTGCGCGGCCACACGCCCTTCGAATTGGCGGTGTGGGCGGCTGTGGCGCGCATTCCCTTCGGCCAAACGCGCACCTACTCCTGGGTGGCCGACCAGGTGGGCGGCGGCCGCGGCGCCGCCCAGGCGGCCGGCGCGGCGGTAGGCGACAATCCGGTGCCGCTCATCGTGCCGTGCCATCGCGTCATCGGCTCCGACGGCAGCTTGCACGGCTTCGCGGGTGGGCTGGAGATGAAGGCGCGGCTGTTGGCGCTTGAAAGTGGCCAGGGGATGCTCGAACTGAACACGGCAGATTGAAATCGGAGTTTGTGACAGACGCCATGCGGATCGCGGTCTTCGGCGATATCCACGGCAACCTCTTCGGGCTGGAGGCGACGCTGGCCGATCTGCGCACGCAAAGCCCCGACGCCATGCTCGTCACCGGCGATCTCGTCTACCGACGCCATGCTCGTCACCGGCGATCTCGTCTACAAGCTGCCGTGGGGCGCCGAGGTGATCGACCTGCTGCGCACGCTGCCCCACCAGGCGGTGATCGGTAACGCGGAGCTATATCTGACGCTGTGGGGCACGTCGCTGTGGCCGGGGGCCCGCTGGGATCTGCCGCTGGCTCGCGAGGTGGTTGCGTGGGAGCGGGCGCGGTTGGGATCGGAGCGGCTGGCGTGGCTGGCGGCGTTGCCGGAACATGCGGCGCTCTCCGCCCGCCGGTTGGAGGATCTGCTGGTCGTCCACGGCGTGCCGGGCAACCCCTTCTTGCCGTTCCTGCCGCGCCCCGGCGAGGATCGTTCGCCGTGGGTGCAGACCGACACGCGGGCAGCCGAGTTGTTGGGAGCTGTGGATGCGGATGTCGTGGTGGCAGGCCACACGCACACCGTGATGTTTCGCCGCGTCCCATCGCGCGCGCCGCACGGCACGTTGATCGTCAACCCCGGCAGCCTGAGCTACGGCCGCGGCAAAGACGCCGTCGTTGGCCGCGCCACTTACGCGCTGCTGGACTGGTCGGCGGCGACCGGCTGGCAGGCGACCCTGCGCGAGGTGTACTACCATCCGGAGCCGCTGCACGCGGCATTGCTCGCCTTGCGCGGCGACTACCCGGTGGCCGCGTACATCGCAAACCGGCTGCGACCGTACGGCGCCGCGCCTGTGCCGGAGCAGCGACTCGACTTCATCCGTTTTCGCTGGGGCGATGCGCCCGCCTGGTGGGAGCAGCGCGATGCGCTGCCCGCATGGCGCATGTTGCGCGAATAATGCCTACAAGGAACCCAAGATATCCGGTCTTGGCCGGGTCACCACAACGCCTCGTTCACACATTCTTCTAACAAACTTTGGACGTACCCTTACGGATATCGTACTGCGTTCACGAGAAAATAGCTGTCGTTCAGGATAGGTGTAATCCAGGGTGTACGAGGAGTGCCGTGATGTTAGAGAGCTGGGGACTGTATCTGTTGTTCAGCCTGCCGGCCCTGGTTTTGGGCTTGTGGGCGCAGTGGCGGACGCAATCGGCGTTTCGTCAGAACGCCCAAATCCGCACCGCACGCGGACTGACCGGCGCCCAGGTGGCGCGCCAGGTCTTGGATGGCAACGGGTTGTATGATGTGCAGGTCGAGCGGGTCGAGGGTTTTTTGAGCGATCACTACGATCCGAGCAAGCGCGTGCTGCGGCTCAGCCCGGATGTATATGACGGACAGAGCCTCTCAGCAGCCGGGGTGGCCGCGCATGAGGCGGGCCATGCCATGCAGCATAAGCTGAACTATGCGCCACTGCAACTGCGCAGCGCCATGGTACCGACGGTGCAGATCGGGAGCTGGATCGGGCCGATCATCTTCATGGTCGGGCTGTTCATGACCAGCGCGTTCGGCACGACGCTGGCGTGGGTTGGTGTGGGACTCTTCGCAGCAGTGGCGCTGTTTGCGTTGGTAACGCTGCCGGTGGAGTTCGATGCCACTCGGCGGGCCAAGCAGCAACTCGTCGCCAGCGGCATCGTGATCGGCAATGAGATGCGCGGGGTCAATGCCGTGCTCAACGCGGCGGCCATGACGTATGTGGCCGGCGCGGTGCAGGCGATCTCGACGTTGCTGTACTATGTCTTCTTGCTGACGGGTCGCCAGGAAGAGTAACGTGGTCTGCTCGTGTGTCAGGCGCGTCACCGGCGCCTGGAGACACTACGCAGGTTCATGGTAGAATGCAAGATAGTTCAGCGTGAGCCTGGGCTGCGTTCTTGTATTGGCTACGAAGTGGCTGCGGCGCTCGCGCTCCAATGCTTGGAGGAGCGGCATATGGATGCGAAAGTGACGATTGATATTCGCCGGCCGACTGCGGAGGCGACGACGCTGGCGATCCATGGCGAGTTGACCCGCCTGGCGGAGAAGCCGTTGGACGCGGCCGTGGCGGAGGCGGTCGCAGGGGGCGCGCAGGGGATCATCCTTGATTTCAGCGGCCTGACCTACATGAACAACAAGGGCGCAGGTCTGCTGGTGCGGCTGGAGGCGCGCCTGCGCGGCCAGGGCCGCCGGCTGGTTGTCACCGGCCTGAACGATCACTACCGCCGCGTCTTCCGCACGACCGGACTGGATGAAGGGATCCGGGTCTACACGACCGAGGCCCAGGCGGTCGAGGCGCTGTAGCGCAAGATGACATCTTGCGCTACACGGTCGAACAAACAAGGAGAGGCTATGCCTGACGCCAGCGCGGAGCGATCTCAATCCAAATCCTCTCATCCCTACTGGGCGCAGCGCGTGGACGAGCTGAAGGCGCCCGACGCGCCGCCCGAGGCGCTCAACCTGAACGTGGCAGGCCGCCGCGCGATGGGGCCGCTGCAAGGGTTCGGCCAGCTCTGGCAAAAGACCTTCCGCATCCCCCTCACGGTCGCGTCCGTCACCCCGGCCGAGGTGGTCGCCGAGTGGAAGGCTGAACTGCCGCGCTTCAAGCCGGCCGAGAACCGCTTCTACCCGTCGCCGGGCGGCATCGCGCCGGGTGAGGTCGTTCTGATCAACGCCTGGACGCCCGGCGGGCCGATCGCCACCGGCGTCGTGGTGCTCTATGCCGACGAGGAGTCGTTCACCCTGATGACGCCCGAAGGCCACCCGGAGGCGGGCTGGGTGACCATGAGCGCGTACACCGAAGAGGGTGTCACCGTGGCGCAGGTGCAAGGGTTGGCGCGCGCCAGCGACCCGATTTACGAGTTGGCGTTCCGAGTCATGGGTTCCAGGCTGCAGGATTACATCTGGGAACACGTGTTGACCGAGCTGGCGGCGCATTTTGGGGTCAAAGGGCAGCCGGTGGAGGTGGATCGGCAACTGCTCGATCCGCACGTCCAGTGGCGTCGCGCCGGTAACGTCTGGCACAACGCTCAGATTCGGACGATCCTGTACCATCTTGCCGCGCCGGCCCGGTGGTTGGGACGGGCGTTGGGACGAGATTCTCGGCGACTTTAAAATCGAAGCTACCACTGCAAAGTCCCTGCGCCGACTTTGCCAGTCGACTAAAGTCGGCTTCGCAGCCGTTGATGCGATGCCAATCGCGCGAGAGAGCAGCATGTCACGATCGGATATCTACGACGCCATCATCATCGGCGCGGGGCCGAACGGTCTGGCGGCGGCAGTGACGCTGGCGCGCGCGGGCCGGTCGGTGCGGGTGATCGAGGCTGCGGCCACGGTGGGCGGTGGGACGCGCACAGCCCTGCTGACGCTGCCCGGCTTCCGGCACGATGTTTGTTCGGCGGTGCATCCGCTGGCCCTCTCGTCCCGTTTCTTCCGTGACCTGCCGCTGGATCGCTGCGGACTACGCTGGATTGAGCCGTCCCTGCCCCTGGCCCACCCGCTGGACGACGGCACCGCGGTCTTGCTGGAACGGTCGGTGGGGGCGACGGCCGCCGGACTGGGACGAGATGCAGCCGCGTATCACCGGCTGATGGGGCCGCTGGTCAAGCGTTGGGCCGCGGTGACCGAGGATCTGCTAGGCCCGCCGCCGTTGCCGCCACGCCATCCCCTGGCGTTGATCAGATTCGGCGTCGCAGCGCTGCTGCCGGCGTCCCTGTTGGCCCGGCTTTGGTTCCGGGGAGAGCGCGCGCGGGCGCTCTTTGCCGGCATGGCCGCCCATGCGATCCTGCCGCTGGAACGGCCCGGCAGCGCCGCCTTCGGGCTGATTCTGGCCATGGCCGGGCATGCGGTCGGCTGGCCCGTGGCCCAGGGCGGCTCACAAGCTATCGCCGACGCCCTGGCCGCCTATCTGCGCGACCTGGGCGGCGAGATCGTCACCGGCCAGCCCGTGACCGCGTTCCCGCCAGGGCGCTCCTGTTCGATGTCAGCCCGGTCAACCTGCTCCGCATCGCGGGCGATCGGCTACCCGCAGCCTACCGACGCGTGCTGGCGCGCTACCGCCATGGCCCGGCCGCGTTCAAGCTTGACTGGGCGCTGGATGGCCCGATCCCGTGGACTGCCGATGCGTGTCGCCGTGCGGGCACGGTGCACCTGGGCGGCACGCTGACCGAGATCGCCACTTCGGAGCGGGCCGGCTGGGAGGGGCAGCATCCACAACAGCCCTACATCATCCTGGTGCAGCCCAGCCTCTTCGACCCGACCCGCGCCCCGGCGGGCAAACATACGGCCTGGGCCTACTGCCACGTGCCGAATCTACACGTGGGGCAAGATGGCATCTTGCCCCACGAGATGATCGAGCGCTTCGAGGCGCAGGTCGAGCGCTTCGCGCCTGGCTTCAAGACGCGCATCCTGGCGCGGCATGTCATGGCGCCCGCCGATTTCGAGGCGTACAACCCAAACTACGTCGGCGGCGACATCATCGGCGGCGCGCAGGACCTGCCGCAGTTCTTCGCCCGGCCGGTGCTCAGCCGCAACCCGTATGCCACACCCGCTGCGGGGATTTATCTATGTTCGGCGTCTACCCCGCCCGGCGGCGGCGTGCACGGCATGTGCGGCTACCACGCGGCCCAGACGGTGTTGAGAACAAGAAGCGCATGAACCAAACGACCAAACGTTACCTGCTAGGCATCCTCTGGATCGCCCTTTACCTGCTCCTGACCCTGGCGCCGCTGTTCCTGCTGTTGGTCGGGCCGACGCCGCCCGGCCGCGGGTTCTGGCGCGAGTTTTCGGTGGCGCTGGGGTTCGCCGGGCTGGCGATGATGTGCCTCCAATTCGTGCTGACTGCGCGTTTTCGCTGGTTGAAAGCGCCCTACGGCAGCGACATCGTCTACTTCTTCCACCGGCAAATCTCCCTGGTGGCGTTCGCCATCGTACTGGCCCACCCGCTGATCCTTTTCATCGAGGACCCGGCGCGGCTGGGCCTGCTGAACCTGGTCACTGCGCCCTGGCGCGCCCGCTTCGGGGTCACGGCGGTATTGGCGCTGATCGGGCTGGTGGCGATCTCGCTCTGGCGCCGGCAGCTCAAGCTCCACTACGACGAATGGCGTATCGGGCACGGCATCCTGGCGACCGCGGCCGTGGCGCTGGCGATGGGGCACATCGTGCTGGTGGGCTACTACGTCGGCGTACCCTGGAAGCAGGCATTCTGGATCGCCTACGGCGTCTTTTGGGTGGGGCTGCTGGCCTATGTACGGGGCGTCAAGCCGTGGCTGGAGCTGCGCCGGCCCTATGTAGTGGCCGAGGTCAAGCCCGAGCGCGGCACCGCCTGGACGCTGACGCTCCGGCCGGAAGGGCACGGGGGCATGACCTTCCACCCCGGCCAGTTCGCCTGGCTGACGCTGCGCAGTTCCCCCTTCGCCGACCGGGAGCACCCCTTCTCCTTCTCCTCCAGCGCGGAAGATCCCAACCGGCTGGGCTTCACCATCCGGGCGCTGGGCGATTTCACGGGGCAGATCGGCGAGGTGCGGCCCGGCGAGCGCGTCTACCTGGACGGCCCGCACGGCGCATTCACCACCGACCGCCACGACCACGCGGCCGGCTTCGTCTTCATCGCCGGCGGCGTCGGCATCACGCCGATCATGAGCATCCTGCGCACCCTGGCCGACCGCGGCGACTGCCGGCCGCTGGCGCTGATCTACGCCAACCGGGACTGGGAAGGCGTCACCTTCCGGGAGGAAATCGAGGCGCTGCGCACGACCGGCCGGCTCGACCTGCGCGTGGTCTACGTGTTGGAACGGCCGCCGGAGGGGTGGGACGGCGAGCGCGGCTTCGTCACCGCCGAGGTGCTGCGCCGCCACCTGCCCCGCAGCGAGCGGCGCAACGTCTACGAGGTCTTCATGTGCGGCCCACAGCCGATGATGGACGCCGTCGAACGCGCCCTGATCGGCCTGGGGGTGGACATGGGCGACATCCACACCGAGCGGTTCAACCTGGTGTAGGCTGGGGAGGACGACATGCGACAAAGGCTCTCGACGGCATTGGCACTTGGTATCGGCTTCCTGATCCTGACGCTATCAGCGATCTTCGCCCTCCTACAAAACCGTTGATTCCATCCCCGGAGGCACGCCATGACCCGGTTCCTGCACATCATCGAACGGATCATCGTCACAGCGCTCATCGTGATGATGACCGTCGTTCTGCTCCTGACCACCGTAGACCTGGGCTGGCTGCTGATCCAGGACATCCTCACCGCGCCGATCTTGTTGTTGGACGTCGAGGAATTACTGGATATCTTCGGCTTCTTCCTGCTCGTGCTGATCGGCGTCGAGCTCCTGGAGACCATTAAGGCGTACTTCGATGACCACGTTGTCCATGTAGAAGTGGTCCTGGAAGTGGCGATGATCGCCATCGCTCGCAAGGTCATTACGCTGGAGGTCAAAGATCTCCCCAGCCTGACGTTGATCGGTATCAGTGCGATCATTGTGGCGCTGGCGGTGGCGTTCTATTTCGTGAAGCGCACGATGTCGCCTCATACGAAGTAACCATGATCGGGAGCACACCGGTCTCACAAACGCCTCTGGAATACCTCCTACTCGGCGCCGCCGTTCTTTTGCTGGTCAGCATCCTTGCCAGCAAGGCATCGGGGCGGCTGGGCGTGCCCGCCCTGGCGCTTTTCTTGGTCATCGGCATGCTGGCCGGCTCCGACGGGCCGGGCGGCATCTACTTCGATGATCCGCGCCTGGCGCAGTGGCTCGGCGTGATCGCGCTGGTCTTCATCCTCTACGCCGGCGGGCTGGACACCGATTGGGCGCGCATCCGGCCGGTGCTGGCCCACGGCCTGGCGCTCTCCACCGTGGGCGTGCTGCTGACTGCGGCCCTGATGGGGTTGTTTGCGGTGGTCGCGCTCAGGTTCACGTTGCTGCAAGGGCTGCTGCTGGGCGCCATCGTCTCATCCACCGATGCGGCCGCCGTCTTCACCGTGCTGCGCGCCCGCAGTGTACGCCTGCGCGAGCCGCTGGAACCGCTGCTGGAGCTGGAGTCGGGCAGCAATGATCCGATGGCGGTCTTCCTCACAGTCGCGCTCACCGGGCTGCTGACCACCCCTGAGGCCAATCTGCTGCGCCTGGTGCCCGCGTTCTTCCAGCAGATGCTGTTAGGCGCCCTCTTCGGTTACGGCATGGGGCAGGCGATGGCGTGGATCGTCAATCATGTCCGGCTGCACGTCGAAGGGCTGTATCCCGTGCTGACCGTCGCGCTCACGCTGCTGACCTATGCGGGCACCGCGATGCTGGGCGGCAACGGCTTTCTGGCGGTCTATCTGGCCGGCCTGATCATGGCTCGCGGCGATTTCATCCACAAGCGCAGCCTGCTGCGCTTCCACGACGGCCTGGCGTGGCTGATGCAGATCGCCATGTTCCTGGCGCTGGGGCTGCTGGTCTTCCCCTCCCGGCTGCCCGCGGTGGCCGGCGTGGCGCTGCTGGCCGCCCTGTTCCTGATCTTCATTGCCCGGCCCATCGGCATCGTGCTGACGCTGCTGCCCTTCCGCCTGCCCGCCCGCGATCAAACGATGATCGCCTGGGTCGGTCTGCGCGGGGCCGTGCCGATCATCCTGGCAACCTTCCCCCAATTGGCCGGTCTACCGCAGGCGGATTTAGTCTTCGATATCGTCTTTTTCGTCGTCTTGACTTCGGTATTGATCCAGGGGACGACGATCTCTGTCGTTGCCCGCTGGCTGAAGGTCACGGCTGTACGAACAGCGCCGCCGCGTCCGCCGCTGGGGGTGACGCGTGACGACTGGCTGAAAGGCGATCTCCTGGAGATGGTCGTGCCGGCGGGTTCCGCAGCGGTCGGTCGACAGGTGTTGGAACTGGGCCTGCCCCGCGGCGCGCTGATCGTGCTGATCGGCCGCGGCAGCGAGCACATCGTGCCAGACGGCAACACGCTCCTGGAGCCAGGGGATCACCTGTTAATCCTGGCGGATCGGGCTGTGCTGCCCGCGGCGCGACAGGTATTCGTGAAAAAGCCCCCTGCGGCGTAGCGAGAACCGGTCAAGTCGCTCCTTTTGT
>JALOOE010000335.1 GCA_025454565.1 Anaerolineae bacterium | reverse complement strand
CTGGTACGAGCGGAATGGATCGGCCTTCGTCCGATACTTCTCGACGACCTCCGGCTTGAGCACGCGCGAGCCCGGCGCAAAGAGCTTCTGGAGGTTTGCCGTGGAGTAATCGCTGATCGTATCGGGCCGAGTCCCCTTCAGCGTGTAGTGCGTGTCCTGGACGCCCCAACTGTTCGTGTCCAGCCCGATCGGGGTGAGCTTCCAGTCCAGCACCTCGATGGCGCGTTCCGGATTCTTGCAGTTGGCGCCGATACACCACCCGCCGCCGCTGCCCGCGAAACCGCTGTAATCGTTCTGGCGCGCACCTTTAGTGCCTTTGGGGATGGGGATCGGCGTCCAGGTTGCCTTCGGATCGGCGCCGCGGATAGCCTGGTTCCAACGCACGCAGAAGCTGAAGTTGTCCCAGGCCATGACACCTTTGCCGCTGCTGTTCTTCTCGTGCCACTGATCCGGCGTCGCGATCGCAAAGTCAGGGTCAAGCAGTTGTTCTTTATACAGCTTGGCGAAGTAGGCCAGCACATCCTTGAACTCGGAATGGATCGGGCCGTATAGCCACTTGCCCTTGCCCTCCGTCTCCTCCCAATATGGCACATCAATCCCTTTCGCCCAGCCGCCGAGACCACTGCCATAAGGATAGGCCGTGATCATCAGCGAGCGCTTGATGCCGCTCTGCGAGCCGGGCTTGCGGGCCGTCCACCCCACGACGTTGGGATTGGCCTTCTTGATTTCCTTCAGCGCCTGGTAGATCTTCTCGAAATCGTCGGGCACCGGCATGCCGACCTTATCGAGGAGATCCTTCCGGATGCACGGCATGGGCGCCAGCAGTTTGGTGTTGTAGCTGGTGGCGGGGATGATGTAAAGATCGCCATTCATCTTCAGCTTCTTTACGGCATCCGGGTAAGCTGCCAGATACTTCTTGATGTTGGGCCCGGACTTCTCGATCAGCGGCAGAACGGGCTTGAAGACGCTCGGATCGGCGAAGTCGCGGATATCGTTGAAGCCGGCGCGCATGATATCGGGCACCTGCTTCGTCGCCATCCACACTTTTTGCTTTGCGAGCCAGTCAGCGTCGGGCACCGGCTGGAAGGTGAGCTTTGCCCCGGTGGCTTGCGAGGTCGCCACATGGGCCGGCGCGTCCTGAAGGATGGGCGCCGAGGGATGCTCGCCCCTGCTCACGATCAACTCGACGGTAGGCCTGGCAGCGGCTGCGGGAGCGGCAGTCGCAGCCGCCGGAGCGACAGTCGCAGCCGCCGCTGCGGGCGCCTGGGTCGCCGCGGCTTTGGGAGCCGCGGCCGGCGCCGGAGTGGCTGCGGGCGCGCACGCTGCGACAGCGGCGCTTGCCGCCGCAAATGCACCGACCGAGATGAACTTGCGTCGTGTCAACTTGGTGGACATGCTATCCTCCTGAAAGTGAATGAATTAGAGATCCGCTTACCCGTTCGCGAGACACCAGTTCTCCGCAAGATTGCCCTCCTTCCGGTCCCCTGCTTCCTGTCCCCTGACTCCTGTCCCCTGCTTCCTGTCCCCTACCCCTTGATCGCCCCGATCATGACCCCCCTGACAAAGTACTTCTGGACGAACGGATAAACCAACAGGATCGGGATCGTCGAAACCATGATGGTCGCGTACTTCAGCGTTTGCTCGATCACGGCGAAATCGGAGCCGCCGCCCAGCTCATTGGTCTGCTCGAAGCGGCCCAGGATCACGATGTTACGCATGATCAGTTGGATCGGGTACTTCGCGCGGTCGTTCAGAAAGATCAGCGCGTTGAAGAAGTCGTTCCAATGGGCCACCGCATAGAACATCAGCAGAGTCGCCAGCACGGCTTTGGACAAAGGCAGCGCGATACGGATCAGCGTCTGGAGATCGTTGGCCCCGTCGATGAGCGCCGCCTCGTACAACTCCTCCGGGATCTGCTGGAAGCTGGTGCGCAGGATGAACATATTCCAGACGTTGATCGCGCCGGGAAGCAGCAGCGCCCACATGTTGTTGATCAGGCCGAGCTGCATGATGAGCAGATAGAGCGGGATCAACCCGCCGGAGAGGAACATGGTCAACGTGACCACCCACGTGAAGACTCGCCTGCCGGAAAAACGTGGGCGGGCCAGCGGGTAAGCGCACAGCGTGGTCATGCCAAGATTGATCAACGTACCCAGCGTCGTATACACCAACGAGTTACGCAGCGACAAAGGCACCGCAGGATTCTCAAACACCAGCTTGTAGGAGTCCAGGGTGAACCCAACCGGCCAGAGGCTTACCTCGCCACGCAGCACGGCGTTGCCGTTGCTCAGCGAGACGATGGTGATATAGTAGAACGGATAGAGCGTGACGAGGATCACCAGGAACAACAGGATGATATTGATCTTGTCGAAGATTCGCGAGCCGAGCGTTTTGTCGTAATCAATCATCTCGCTAATGCCTCCTCTCTTACCACAAGCTCGTGTCGCCAACACGCTTGGCAATCCAATTCGCCCCTACGATGAACACCAGCCCGACCGCGGCCTGGAAGAGCCCGACCGCCGTAGCGAAGCTGAAGTCCGCCCCGACGATGCCGCGGCGGTAGATGTATGTGCCCAGGACATCGGATGTCTCGTAGATCGCCGGCGAGTAGAGCAACAGAATCATCTGGTAGTCAACCGTGAGAAGCTGCCCGATGCGGAGCAAGAACATGATAGTCACAACCGGTGCGATGCCCGGCAGTGTGATGTGGAGCAGGCGCTGCCAACGGCCGGCGCCGTCAATCACTGCCGCTTCGATCAGTTCCGGGCTGATGCTGGTCAAGGCGGCCAGATAGATCACCGACGCCCAGCCCGCATGTTGCCAGATGCCGGACAAGGTGAAGACCGGGGCAAACCACTCGGGCAACTGCATAAAAGGAATGGATTGCCCGCCCAGGCTTTTTATCAGGCTGTTGATCGGGCCGTCGGAGGCTAGAAAGCTGATGACCATGCCCGACACCACCACCAGCGAGATGAAATGTGGCAGATAGCTCGACGTCTGCACGATCCGCTTGAACCGGATGGTCCGCAGCTCGTTCAGCAGCAAAGCCAGGATGATGGGCGCCGGGAACCCGATGGCAAGCTGCCACAGCCGCAGGACGACGGTATTGCGGACCACCAACCACGAGTAGGGGTTGGTGAAGAACTCCTCGAAGTACTTGAACCCGACCCAAGGGCTGCCCATGATGCCCTCGCTGATGTCAAAGTCCTTGAAGGCCAGGGTGATACCGTACAGCGGAATATAGTGGAAAACAATGAAGTACGCCAGGGGCAAGAGCACCATGAGGTACAGATACTTGTCACGCTGAAAAACGCGCACCAGCCGGTTGAGCGTGAGCCTGGGACGCGGCTCCGCCTTCGACTTGGCTCCAGCGGCGATCGTGGTCATCTTCGGCTCCTTAGTCGGTCAGTAAGGGTCTGTAGGAGTACTATTTCCTGCTTTGGCCGGTCTCCGACCGAGCCAACGGCGGAACTTATTCTTTTACGAACCCTAAGCGGCCACAGCGACTGCATCGGTGACCGCCGGCTCATCGGATGGCGGCCGGTTGCTCCAGGCGCGCATGGCAGGCGAGAGCACCACTGCCTGTCGCGATGGCACGAACCCCATGCGCCGCGAAGCCTCTTGGGCCACTTCACGCACCTGCTGCGCTAGCTCCGGCAGCCGGCCGCCCAGGATCTCCGGATCGGCGCCGGAGATGCTGCAGGCGGCGATAATGCGGCCGCTTGCATCGAAGATCGGCGCGCCGATACAGAAGGTGCGCAGCTCGTGCTCCTGGTTGTCGATGGCGAAGCCCCGCACCCGAGTTGCCACCAACTCCTCGCGCAGATCATCCGATCGGGTGATCGTGCGTGCGCTGGAAGCAGGCAAGCCCACACGCGCAACAATCGCTTCGACTTCATCTGCCGGTAGGTGGGCGAGCATAGCCTTGCCGACTGACGTGCAGTGCAGGTGGGCGCGGTCTCCCACCGCGGTGCGGGCCATCAGGCGATTGGGCGACTCCACCGCATAGATGTAGAGCGCATAGTCGCCGTCGAGCACCGTCAGATAGACCGACTCCCGACATTGGTCGGCCAGGTCGCGCAACAGCGGCGCGGCGCGGTCGCGCAGCTCGACGTTGACGCGCACGGCCT